>URMR01000184.1 GCA_900548935.1 uncultured Collinsella sp. | reverse complement strand
GTGGGCGCAGTGGGTGCCGCGTTCTCGCTTGTGGCCTGGGCGCTCACGCTGGTGACGATTAAGTTGGCTCGCTGGGAGCGCCGTCGTCAATCAGCACAGCCCCGGATGCAGGCATAGGGGCGAACATAGCCCAAGGTGGCGAGCAACCGGTGAAAACCGTCCCATACGAGTAGTGTTTATCCGCCTGCAAGCTCCAGCAGTGCAATTTCGTGTACTTCAGATACACACTTTTCTACTATTTCGTGTATTCCAAGTACATGAAATGCGCGTGGGGTAACTCAAAGGCGGCGGCAGTTCATTGTCTGCCGCCGCCTTTTATACCGGATTTTGTAGATATGTGGGGCGTTTACTCCATACCCAGCAGCTCGCGCATCTGAGTTGCGTAGTTAGATGCCATGTTGCCTTAGACAATCTGCACGCCGCCGTTAACATGCACATGAGCCAGACCCCCGAATCCGCCCGATTTGGGGGTCTTTCTCGTCAAAATGTACGCTAAATCCATGAGGGTATATAATGGGATGTTCTGCTCGAATGCACAAAGGGAGGGGTGACGATGCCTGCTCACGAGAAGCGCGTCTTGTCGCTTGACGGCCTGCGAGGGCTTGGGGCGCTGATGGTGTTCCTGTACCACATCGACATCATGGTCAAGCCGTTTGGCGCGGGGGGTCCGAGCCTCTTCCCTGGCACCGCGTCGGTTATGGTGTTCTTCATCCTGTCTGGCATAGTGCTGTCTCTTGTTCCCTTTAAGCACATGGGAAACGGCGGGTACGACTGGCTTGGCTATTACCCAAGAAGGGTCGTCCGCCTTTGCGTGCCGCTGTTTGCGGCGATTGCACTGGCCCTTCCTGCGGGCTACGTGGCATGGCGCCTGGGGTCCACGTCGCGCTCCGCGCTTGCCGTCGCCTACGACGCGGGCCTTCCCACTGCGGTTCATGACATCCTCATGCAGTTCGACGTGCTGTTCAACGTGTCCGATGGCGTCAACAACCTCTTTGGCGCGCGGCTCGTCCGCGTTGACTCTCCCGTCTGGTCCATGAGCTGGGAGCTCTGGTTTAGCTTGACGCTTCCGCTGGCCATCTGGTGCATATCAAAGATTCGCCGGACGGGTCTGGCGGTTGTTGCGACCTTTATTGCGGTGCTTGTCTCGCACTGGACGGGCTACTTTCCGCTGCGCTTTTGCCTGATGTTCTGGCTTGGCGTCATGGTGGCCCGGCGATTCGACAAAATCAAGGCCGTCAAGCTTTCAATGCTGGCCGAGCTGGCGCTGCTTGTAGCCTCCGTTGGTGTTATCGAGCTCTCGCTCGTGTGGCATCCCGGCGGGGTCCTCGAGGCGTTGGAGTCCACCGCCATGAACGCGGCCTGCCTGGTGGTGGTTGTCGTCGCGATCGCCGACGGGTTCACGCGCCGTGCGCTCTCTGCGACCCCCATGGTCTTTTTGGGAAAGGTGTCGTACAGCCTCTACCTTACCCACGCCATTGTCATCGGTGCGCTCGTTGCCCTGCTGCCCAGGCTCGGGATTGTCGACCCGCTCGCGATTGCCGCGGTCTCGCTGCCCGCAAGCATGCTCGTCTCCGTTGCGTTCTGGCGCATAATCGAGATTCCCAGCATGAACCTGTCGCGCTCGCTGGCATCGTCAGGGCCTAGGGACGCCGTTCGATAATGCGTCGTACTTGGCTTCGTTTGGAGAGAGCTGGTCATGAATAGTCCAAAGCCCGTCCACCGCGTTCTCTTTATCTGCCACGGCAATATCTGTCGCTCGACGATGGCTGAGTCGGTGTTTGCCGAGCTCGTGCGCCGCGCTGGGCGCGAGGGCGAGTTTGTCATTGATTCCGCGGCGACCTCGACCGAGGAGATTGGCAACCCGCCGCACCATGGCACGCTCGCCAAGCTGCGCGAGGTCGGGATTCCCGTCGTCGCACATCGCGCACGTCAGGTGCGTCGCGCGGAGTATGGCGACTGGGACCACATTGTCTATATGGACGACGAGAACGCCCGCGGCCTGTACCGAATTTTTGGGAAGGACCCCGATGGCAAGATCTCGCGCCTGCTCGATTGGACCGATCGCCCCGGCGACGTGGCCGACCCCTGGTACACCGGCAATTTCGACGCCACCTACCGCGATGTACTCGCCGGTTGCACCGCTATGCTCGAGCAACTGTAGGCAAGCGAGGTCGCGGGCCACACCTTCGACGCGAAACGAGCGTGGATAATCTCCCACATGAAAAATGAGCGTGGAAAATCTCCCACTTTGAGCGTTCGAGTGCGCTCTAAACGGGAGAAAATCCACGCTCATTATCTCGGCAGGAGAAAATCCACGCTCGACTACTCGTCAACGATCTCGGCAAGCCAAACGTTCAGCGTATCGACCTCGGGACAGCAGAACTTTGCCGTACCAGGCTCGTTGCCAGGCACGGTTCCGCCATAGCGCAGGATATCGATGTAGGGAAAGCCCACATGACAGGCCATGGCGCACATCTTGCCGCGGTCTCGGTCGAAGTCAAAAACGTCGCCCGGCTTGTGACCATGGTGGCAGCAGCACGCACCCAGCTGGTCCACGCAGCTCACGCGGATACGCGGACGCTTGCCACGCGGCGCGCCGAGCGGCTTGCTCTCGCCCGCAGGCTTGATGCCGCCCTCGCCAGCGTTACTCATGGTCGATCACGTCCAAGCAGGCCTCGATGGGAAGGCCGGCCGACTTGTCCTCTTGGTCGGCATTGCGCTCGATAAGCTCCGCCACCACGCGCATGGCATCGCCCGTCGCGCGCTGTAGGCTCCAGCCGGCCATAACGCGGCCGACGAGCACCGCCGAGAACGTGTCGCCCGTGCCCGGGAAATACACCGGAATGAGCTCAAAGGGAATCGTAAAGTACTCCCCCGCTACATGGTCGTAACCGATAACCGCGTTCGTGCCATTGACCACGGCGCTCGTAATGACCACCGACTTGGCACCCAGCTCGCGCACGGCGTCCACAAGGGCGCGGGCCTCATCGGGCGTAATTTGCTCGGCGATAGGCCTATCGGCAAGCAGGCACGCCTCGGTATAGTTGGGCACCGCGTAGTCTGCGCACTCCAGCAGGTGCCGCATAAGGCCAATCGTGGACTCGGGCACGCCCGCATAGAGCTTGCCGTTGTCGCCCATGATGGGGTCAACGAACACCTTGGTGCCCTTTTGCGCACGGCGGTGGCAAAAGTCCGAGATGATGCGCGTCTCTTCCTCGGTCACGATAAAGCCGGTCGAGATGGCGTCGAACTCAAAGCCGAGCTCCTCCCAGATGGCGAGGCTCTGGCGCACGTACTCGGTGGTGTCATGGATGTAGAACTTGGGATAGTTGAGCGTATCGGACACAAGTGCCGTCGGCAGATTGTGGATACGGTAACCCATGTGCGACAGCACCGGCAGCATTGCAGAAAGCGCGACCTTACCGTAACCGCACATATCGTTGATCAGCAGCAGCTGAGTGTTCTTCATGAGTGTCCCCCTTGGGTCGGGCGCGGCGCGACGGCGCCACAGTGCGACTAAGTGTAGCGCAGGGAGCGTTTGCAGCGTCGAGCGGTTACGGCGTTTGGCAAAACGCCGT
>URMR01000183.1 GCA_900548935.1 uncultured Collinsella sp. | reverse complement strand
TGGCGCCAACGGCAAGGCCGGTCTGCAGGTCCCCCAGCACCAGGCCCACGAGCGGGCACATGACGATGGGACGGAACGCGTAGAGGGTGCCGAGCTGGTAGTCGAGGCATCCAAAAGCTCCAACTAAGCCGACGAGGATTGCTTGGACAAGCATAATTCCTCCCAATAAGGAATATCGAACCGTCGTCACTCCCGTCGCGCGCGTTGTTGATATCAATTCCGGGAGTTCGATTCCGCGGCTCGAAGCGTACCTGGTGTGCTGCTAACACCCATGCCAGGCACAAATGATTTGATACCAATTATAGATATGCAGGTTCTTACTATTTAATACCACTCGCTCAGCGGGGTGTTTTTTACCGTAAACGGCAGACGTATCTCATCAGGCGCGCTCTTTGTTTCGATGGCGGACTAGCGCCACCAGAAAGCCATCGCCAAAGGCATCGGATGCCAAGTTGGCCACAATCACCAAAACGATAATCGCCGCGCCCAAAAACTCGTTCCAGCGAAAGACCTCGCCAAAGAAGAGCGCCGACCAGCAGGGAGCGAGCACGACCTCGCTCATGCAAACCAAGTTGGCCGCAAACGCGTTGGTGCGCGCGATCCCCTTGGCATACAGCACGCTCGCAAGGCCACTGCAAAAAAGGCCGTGCACCAGCATAAGCCCCCACTCAAATGGTCTCACGGAGTCTAGGGCGCCGGCAAAATAAACGATTGGCAGCATCGAGATACCGCAGGAGATGAGCGAGGACACCATGGGCGACGCATCGGGGCGAGAGTTCAAAAAGAAACACAGCCCAAAGGTGGCGCCCGAAATGACGGCAAGCAGGTTGCCGAGCATGCCCTCGGCACTCAAATCACCTAAAAAGAAAAGTCCCATACCCGTAAAAGCAACCACCACGGAGGCAATCTTCGCAGGCGAGGGCAACGTGCGAGTTGCGAGCGATTGATACACGATAACGAAAATCATCGAGGTGTACTGCAGGACGATCGCGTTGCCGACCGTCGTGAGCTGGTTGGCAAAGTTAAACGTGGTGCCCGTCACGAAGTTGCAGACGGCCACAAGGACAATAAGACGGCTGACGCGGAGGACGGGCCTGCCGACGAGCAGGATAAAGAGCGCCATAAATATTGCCGTGACGGCACCGATCAAAAGAGCTGACTGCGAATTGGCGCGAACGAGGATGCCGATAAAACTCCACAAGAGCGCCGTGCCAAATAGATACATCGCCCCGCTCACGCCATTATCGGGTGGATTGTCAGATCGAATCACGAAGCACCTCCAGCTAGCTTTCGGTAATAAAAAACGGCGACCACAACGGGTCGCCGTTTCCCTTGGGGGCAGATAATAGGCCGGGCCCTTACGCCAGCACGCCGAAGAACGCGCCGATGATGCCCACGACCATGGTGGCCACGATCAGCACCATGGGGTTGATCTTCTTGGACAGCAGCCAGTAGTACAGCCAGAAGGCGAGCATGCCGAGCATGCCGGGCATGATGCCGTCCAGGATGTCCTGGAGGGTCTGGGCGTCGTCGCCCGAGCCGATGGCCACCGGGATGCTGGCCCAGAACATGTCCTTGCACATGGCGCCCACGACCATGACGCCCACGATTCCCACGCAGGTCATGATCTTCTGCATGAGGCCGGTCCTCTGGGCCTCGTCCAGGAAGCCCACGCCCAGCTCGTAGCCCTTGACGGCGCCCCAGATGCGCAGCGCGAAGCCGGGGACGTTGTAGATGAGCAGGAAGGCGATGGGGCCGAAGGGGTTGCCGGCCTGGCACAGGCTGATGCCCACCGCGGCGGCGACCACGCGCAGCGTCGACAGGAAGATGGAGTCGCCGATGCCGGACAGCGGGCCCATGAGGGCGGCCTTGACGTCGTTGACGCTCTCGGGCTCGATCTCGCCGCGGGCGACCTTCTCCTCCATGGCCATCGCGATGCCGCCGACGAACGGGGCGAACTGGACGGTGATGTTGAAGAACGCGCAGTGGCGGTGCAGGGCCTCGGCGTAGTCGTCGGGGCGGCCGGCGTAGATCTTCTTGAGCATGTTGGCGACCATCAGGCAGAAGGCGATGTTCATCTGCTTGTAGTAGGTCCAGGAGAACTCCATGCCCAGGGCGCCGACGTTGACGGCGCTCTTGACGAGGTCGGAGCGCGTGATCTTGTTCTCGGGACTAGAAGTCATCGTCCTCATCCCCTTCCGCGGAGAGCTGGGGCTGGGCTCCGCCCAGGCCGAGCAGGTCGAACTTGTCGATGCCGATGATGATGGCGATCAGGGCGACGCCCAGGACGGGCACGTTGGCGTAGGAGCACAGCAGGAAGCCCAGGAAGTAGAAGGGCACGAGCTGCTTGGTGAGCACCAGGCGGCCGAGCATGGCGAAGCCCATGGCAGGCAGGATGTTGGCTGCAACGCCAAAGCCATCGATCACAAAGGTCGGGATGAAGTCGAGCAGGCCCTGGATGGCGTCGGAACCCAGGTAGAATGCGCCGCCGCACAGCAGGAAGTACTCAAGGCAGCCAAAGAGGCCCATGCTCCAATGTGCCGCGTAGATACCCTTGAGGTTGCCCTTGGCAGCGCACTTGTCAGCAATGTCAACAATGATCGAAAATCCAGCATCCGTAATGTTGCCGATCGTCAGCGAAAGGACGGCGATGGGCATGGCGAGTGCGATAGCCGTCTCGGTGCCCTGACCGAGCTGAATGGCAAACGCGCAGGCGAGCACGCCGCCGATCGTCTCATCAGGCGGCACGTAGGCGCCGATGGAGATCGAGCCCATGAACAGCAGCTCCAGACTCGCACCGATCGCGAGGCCGGACTGCAGGTCCCCCAGCACCAGGCCCACGAGCGGGCACAGGACGATGGGGCGGAACGCGTAGAGCGTACCGAGCTGGCAGTCGAACTTACCAAATGCGGCGATAAGTCCGATGAGGATTGCTTGGGTAAGCATACATCCCCCTTTCCATATAGGACACTACGAAGAGCTCAGACTCTTCGAAATTGAACGCCTAGAGCACGCTGGCGCAGTCGACCTTGGGGTCATCGGCCAGGGGTCGAATCTCGACCTCAACGCCACGATCCAGCATCTCGCGCACATCGGCTTCCTCGGCCGCGGTCAGGAAGATCTGACGAGAGACCTGACGAGCGTCGGGACGCTTCTCGTCCTTGGGCTTGGTGTTGCCCAGGTTGACCGACTTGATCTGCGGGCAGCCCTCAACAAGCTGCTTTGCCTCAGCGATAGTGGCGACGCAGATGATCATCTTGTACTTGTCGGTCACGCCCGAGTTGATAGCTTCGATTGCATGCTCCATATCTTTGATGACGAGCTTGCAGCCGGCAGGCTTGCCCATCTTGAGCGTCGTCTTCCACACCGGGTCGTTAGCGACCTTATCGCCCACGCAGAAGATGCAGTTGGAGCCAAGGCCCTGAACCCAGGAAACTGCGACCTGGCCATGAAGCAGGCGATGGTCAACGCGAAGTAGCTGAATCATAATGTGACCCCCCAAAGGTCTTGTGCCGTCATACGGCGTGTCAGTAGGTGCTGCGGATTAGAACTCTTCCTCCTCCTCGTCATCGACCAAAAGATC
>URMR01000182.1 GCA_900548935.1 uncultured Collinsella sp. | reverse complement strand
TCTGCTGCGCACTCGTCGTCCGAAAGCTCGCCCACCATCTGCTCCAGGCTGCGACGGCCTTCGCGTACGCCCCCCAAGCCGGCAAGGAGTCGGTCGCAGAATGCCTCAATGCTATCGGGGCGGTCTTGCGGCATGGGGGAGAGAGCACTCATGAGCGCCGCCTCGGCCCCCGGGGGAAAGTGCGGGATCAGTTCGCTGGGATAGGTGGCGCCGCCGATGATGCGGTCGAGCGAGTCGGCGGGCGTGGCCGCCATAAAGGGGGCGCTGCCGCACAGGCCCTCGTAGATCACGCAGGCAAGGGCAAAGACATCGGCGCGTTCGTCGACCGTGCCGGTTTCGATATCGAGCTGCTCGGGTGGCATGTAGCCGATGGTGCCGCCGCGCGATCCGCCAAAGCCGCCGGCGGACGACAGCCGCGCCATGCCAAAGTCGGTGAGCTTTACATTGCCCGAGTGGTCGATAAGCACATTGGCGGGCTTTATGTCCAGGTGAAGCACGCCGTTTGCATGGGCAAAGGCGAGTGCCTGACCCAGCGCGTCGGCAATGGCAGCGGCCTCGTCAAAGGTGAGCGAGTGGCCGTCCACGCGATGCAAAAACTCGGCTAACGACATGCCGTCGACATACTCCATGACCAGGTAGGCATAGGCGGTGTCGTGCGTAAAGTCGATAACCTGCACGATATTGGGGTGTTGAAGCATGGCGGCGGTATGCGCCTCGCGCAGCACATCCATGATGTCGCTGGCGGGCATGCCGGCGCCGTCTGTGAGGGGGATGCGCTTAATGGCCACGCGACGGCGCAGATGCGTGTCGCGGCAGATCTCGATGGAGCCAAAACCGCCGGTCGCAAGCGTCTCGAGCGGCTGGTACCGCTTGAGCAGCTCGCGAGAGCTAGTGCCCTCCAAGGGAACGTCCGGCGAGAACCGGGCGGTATGTTGCGAGAAAAGCGGCATGGCCAACCCTCGTGCGTTTAAAGTTCGTTTGCGAGCGGCGGGCACGCGGCCGAGCCATTCGCGGTGGCATAGATGCTGCTAGTGTAGCACGCTCAGGCAGATGGCGAGGATGGCGGGATGCGAGGCTGCCTGTCCGGCTTGGCCTTAGCGCTCCTTCTTGCTCTTCTTCTGCTTGCCCTTGTTGTCCTGGGGCTTGTCGGCCTTGTCGCCCTGCTTGGCCTCGGCGGCAGCCTTCTCGGCCTTCATTTTCTTCTTCTTGGTCTCGATGCGGAGTTTTTTGTTGATGCGCGCCTTGAGGAAGGAGCCAAACTGCTCGGCATCACCACGCACAAAGGTGTCCTTGGGGATCGTCACGCCCTGGTCGGCGAACATGGCCACAAAGATGCGTTCGCCGTCGAGTACGTGGTCGAGCTTCTCAAACGGGAAGAACTGCGACTTGCCGCTCTTGCCCCATACCATCAGGCCGTCCTCGTTGGCGGCGACGCGGCGATAGCGGCCGCCCATGGACTCGTCGGCCTCGACGGCGTCGATAAAGTCGCGGGCGAGCGTGTGGTGCAGGTTTTTGCTCCACCAGGCCAAAAAGGCGCCGAATACGATCAGGACGACGCCGAACTTGATCCAGTTGCCGCCGGCCACCAGCATGCCAATGCCGAGCAGCGCGGCAAATGCCGCGGCGACATACAGCGAGCCGCGACGCCTGGGCGAGGCGACCAGGCGGGCGAAGTCGGTGACCAGGTCGTTTTCGTACTGATACTCGTTGAGGTACAGGATGCCGTCGTCGGCTGCGGCCTGCTCCTCGAGCGCGACCTCGACCTGGTCGGCTGCTTCGGAGGGAACGAGGTTGCTCTCTGCGTCTGCCATGCTCTTTGGACTCCTATCGCGGCGGGCTCGCCGTACGGGTTATTATGAGTGCAGTATGCCGTGCGACCGCATGGCCGTCGCGGCAACAAGACTCAGTATACCCGGGGGAGCACCCATGGAATCGTTGTACCGAAAGTATCGCCCGCTCACCTTCGACTCCGTGGTGGGCCAGCAGCATATCGTCTCGACGCTCGAACACGCCATCACCGAGGGGCGCCTGTCCCACGCCTACCTGTTCTGTGGACCGCGCGGCACGGGCAAGACCACCATGGCGCGCATCCTTGCCAAGGCGCTACTGTGCCGCAACGCCGAGGCGGCGCGCGCCGAGGGCGCAAGCGGCTGCATGCCCGACGGCACCTGTGAGGAGTGCGAGCTCATCGCCGAGGGCAACCACCCGGACGTCTACGAGCTCGATGCCGCAAGCCGCACGGGCGTGGACAATGTGCGCGAGGAGATCATCAACTCCGTCAACTTTGCCCCGGTGCGCGGCAAGTACAAGATCTATATTATCGACGAGGTCCACATGCTCACGACGGCGGCGTTCAACGCGCTGCTCAAGACGCTTGAGGAGCCGCCGGCGCACGTGATCTTTGTGCTGTGCACCACCGACCCGCAAAAGATTCTGGAGACCATCCTCTCGCGCTGCCAGCGCTTCGATTTCCACCGCATCGGTAACGAGGATATCGAGCGCCGCCTGGCATACGTGTGCGAGCAGGAGGGCTTCGACTACGACGACGAGGCGCTTGCCATCGTGGCGCGCCATGCCAAGGGCGGTATGCGCGACGCGCTTTCCACGCTGGAGCAGCTGAGCGTCTTCGGCAACGGCACCGTGCATGCGGACGATGCCCGCTCACTTTTGGGCGAAGTTTCGGACCAGATTCTGGGAGAGTTTACGCGCGCCATTGCCGATCGTGATGTCGCCGAGCTCTATGGGCTTATTCGCGCGCAGGTCGAGGAAGGTAACGATCTGCTGGAACTGACGCGCGACCTGGTGGCGCACGTGCGCGACGTGTATGTTGCCTGCGTTGCCGGTGCCCGTGCTGAGTTGTTTGAGGGCGGTGTCGAGCAGGCCGAGGCGCTTGCAGCCGAGGCCGCTGCCTTTGGCGAGCATCCTGCCGATCGTCTGGCTCGCGTGCTGACGGTGCTCGACGATGCCGCCTTGGAGATGAGGGGTGCGAGCGACGTGCGCCTGGTGCTCGAGATCGCCTGCACGCGCCTGACGCGTCCCGAGGCCGATTTAACGATTGAGGCATTGGCCGAGCGCGTGGCTCGCTTGGAGGCCATGGTTGCCAACGCCGCCGTTCCGGCGAGCGTGGCTGCTGCTCAGGCCGCCGCGCCTGCAGCATCCGTACCCGCTGCTGCCCAACAGCCGACGCTCATTTCGGGCGCCCGCGCTGCCGCCCCGGCGGCATCCGCTGCCCCCGCTGCTACGTCCGCGCGCCAGGGCGGTATGCCTTGGGACCGTGGTGCTGCCGCTCCGACGGCTCAGCCTGCGCCCCGTTCTGCGTCCGTGTCAGCTTCCAAGCCTGCAGCGCCTGCACCTCAGCCTGCGCCGGCTCCGACGCCTCAGCCCGTTGCGGCCCCCGCGCCTGCCACCGCTCCGGCACCTAAGCCCCAGTCCAACAACGCCGCCCAGGTTGCCGCCGCCGGTGCCGCCCTCGCCGGACTGACCAAGAGCTTCCTCGACCTGGCGGAGTCCACACGGGAATACCGGGAGGACCAGGCCAAGCTGGACGCGGCCTTCACCACCGCCGGCTTTACGGCGGAACAGGCTGG
>URMR01000181.1 GCA_900548935.1 uncultured Collinsella sp. | reverse complement strand
CGCTCCTCGACGGGCAGTCCCAGCGCCTCGAAAGCCCAGGCGGGCACAGGGACCTCGCCGACCTCGCGGTAAACCGCCTCGAAGGTCGCGGCCTGGAAGATCACGTCCGGATCGAAGGCGTGCACACGGTCGATCAGCGCTTCGGCCCCGGCCCAGAAACCCGGCTCGGCAAGCGCCTTCTCATCGCCCCAGCGGTAGATCGCCCGGCCGATGAACTTGGCGCCGGTGTTGCGGATGAACTCCACGTCGGCCTCCTTGTCGGGATAGGTTCCGTCGTTGCAGTAGGGATCGACGGTCAGGAACTCCGACATCGTGACGGCCCGCGAAAGGTAGCGGTCCAGCACGTCCCGGGAGATCGAACCGTCGAAACGGTAGGGATCCGGCTCCGCAGAGCCGCATGCGCCCGCGCCGGCGGAAAGTCCCAGCACGGCGGAAAGCAATACGAACAGTCGTTTCATGGCAGGTATCGTCATTCGTTCCACAATCTTCTGATGGTCTCCTCGGTCGAAATGGTCCTTTGGGCAATCCACCACGCCACGACGCTGCTCTTTGGCGTCTTTGCCTCGGCGGCGCTGTGCGGTGTCGAGATCAACCGGCGTCATGCGCTTGAACTGGTGTTGGTCGGCATCGTGACCGGCGCTGCCTTTTCGATCGCCAATGTCGTTGGCGGCGAACTATTTGCCCGACAGGTTTATCCACTTGCCGTGCACCTGCCGCTTATCGTCTACCTGTGTGCGCGCTACCGCCTGAGCCCGCTGCTTGCCGCGCTCGGCATTACGAGTGCTTATCTGAGCTGCCAGTTCAGCAATTGGATGGGCATCGCCGCCTTTGCCGCAACCGATTCGCAGATCGCGTACTATCTGGCGCGCATCGCGACCACACTCGCCGTCTTTGCCGTCCTGTTGCATTGGGCCGGCGACATCGGTCCACGCTTGGCGATTAAAAGCACCACCGAGCTGGGCATCCTTTTAATCCTGCCGCTCGTCTATTACGTCTTTGACTATGCCACCAACGTCTACACCACGCTGTTCCACTCGGGCTCGGTGGTAACGGTTGAGTTTTTGGCATTTGCGCTCTGTGCCTTCTATCTTATGTTTCTTGCCGTTTACCTGCGCGAATACGAAGAAAAGGAAACCGCCGAGCGAGAGCGCTGGATGCTCGAAACCCGCGACAGCGCCGCCATCAAAGAGCTCGAGGCTTGGCGTCAATCTGGGCGCGAGCTGTCGATTCTTCGCCACGATATGCGCCACTTCCTACGCGGCCTGGCCGCTTTAATTGAGGAGGGCCACACCGACGAGGCGCTCAAACGCATCGATGAACTCTGCGAAGCCGGCGATCGCACCGCCGTACGCCGCTTCTGCGCCAACGAGACCGTAAACATCGCGCTTTCGTCATTTAACTCGGATATCAATAGAAACGGCATTACCGCCAACCTGCGCGCCGCCGTACCCGAAACCATCCACGTAGGTGACGCCGACCTGTTTAGCGTGCTCTCAAATGCCTTGGAAAACGCTATCACCGCCGCGAGCGCCGCGCCCCAGGGAAAGCGATTCGTCGACTTTGACCTGCGATTAGAGGACGGCCAGCTGCTGCTGTTAGTTTCCAACACGTTTGACCGCGCGCCGCGCATGGTCGACGGCATGCCCGTGACCCGGCATGCGGGCCACGGCTTTGGCACCAAGAGCATCAAACTTGCCGTGGAGCGCATGAACGGCAACTGTCAGTTCCGCATTAACGGCGATCGGTTTGAGCTGCGCGCTGTGATGTAGAAGTGCGGCGCCGATCTCGCGGCGTGTCTTGCCCGCCAGGCAATCGCTCACCGGCGCCAATCTGCTAC
This sequence comes from uncultured Collinsella sp., assembly GCA_900548935.1. Lineage (GTDB taxonomy): Bacteria > Actinomycetota > Coriobacteriia > Coriobacteriales > Coriobacteriaceae > Collinsella. Next base: position 1,838 of record URMR01000181.1, on the reverse strand, counting down.
AGCGGAGCGGCCGCCGGGGTCAGCTGCTTGATGTAGGCCCACATGCGCTGCTTGGCCGCTTTGTCGGTCAGCGCCGCCTCAAAGCCATCGAGCGCGAGCACGCGGCGGCCCTGCACATGGGCGACCAGGCCGGGCTTGAGCATGGCGGTGTCGAAGTCATCAATCGCCACGAGCATGTCGGCGTAGGTTTCGCGCATGACATCGGCCGCGCTGTTATCGAGCAGCAGCACCGCCTCGGGGTCCAAGGCCTCGAGCGCCTCGCGGAACAGCTCGCACGGCAGGCCCTCGCCTGTCGCAACCGCTCCGTCGCCCGCGCCGGCGACGCTCGCCAGCACGCAGAAATCCTCGGGCGCGTAGCCGATGGCACCGAGCGCCTTGCGCAGCGCGGCACCGTCCGGACCGGCAGCCAGCTCGCCGCCCGCACGCTCGGCATCGTCTAAATCACCTTTTACCAGCACAATCGGCGAGCACGCGTTGCCCGCGATACGCACGCCGCGACCCGCGAGCGATGCGAGCTCCTGCTCGGTCGCCTGGGCGATGGCTTCTTTTTTCTGGCTTTGTGACGTGGGCATGCGCTCTCCAATCGTTTGCGTGCCCACCATTATATAAAAGAGCCGACCGCGAGTGGTTGCATTGCGGGCCGTTGGGTATAAGCACGGTCGTACTGAGTTTTACGCGGCCGAGCCGCGTCGCACTATGGAGGTCACCATGGCTGACATTAAGCAGATTACCCCCGAGAACTTCGATTCCGTCGTTAACGGCAGCCTTCCCGTGCTGGTTGATTTTTGGGCACCGTGGTGCGGTCCCTGTCGTTCGCTCTCGCCCATCGTTGACGAAGTGGCCGACGAGCTGGCCGGCAAACTTGCCGTCGCCAAATGCAACGTCGACGACAATCAGGACCTGGCCATGAAGTTTGGCGTCATGAGCATCCCCACGCTGGTTGTCTTTAAGAACGGCGAGGAAATCGACCGCTCCGTTGGCGCGCTGCCCAAGGCCAGGCTGCAGGCACTGCTTGAGAAGCACCTGTAATACGCCGGTCATGTGCTGCCGTCCATGAACGGTTTTGCGCCGCTCACCGGAGAGCCGAGTGCTGCGCCCGCGACCACGGATAGTATGGTAATCATAAACAGCCCCCAGTGAACGGGTGCGGGTCGGACGGACTCGCACCCGTTTTCTTATGCGGTGGCGCGCAAAGCAGGCGTAGTAGAATCTGAACCACTGAATAGACTCGTACAAAAGGAGACTTTCCATGCATGACGTCGGAATGAACATGAGCCAGCTTGCCATGAGCGTCAAGCAGGTCGACGACACGATCGAGCTCGCCCACGAGTGGAGCCATCAGCTGCTGCATGCGACCGAGAACTTTGATATGGAGCGCATTGGCGCCAAGCTCGAGGCCGCCATGACGGCGCTCCACGAGGCGCACGACGCACTCGAGGGCTACGAGGAGGCCATCGAGGCCGACCACAACTCCGTTGGCTCCGTAAAGCTGGTGTAGCGTGGCCGAGCACGAGCACGTCTGCGATCACGAGCATGAGCATTCGCACGGGCCGACCGGCGACATGGGCTGCCGTTGCAGCGGCTCCGCCTCCGAGCTGGTCCGTTTTTCGGTCACCGCGCCCGACGACCTGCTGAGCCGCTTTGACGAGCAGATCGCGCGCCGCGGCGACGTTGCCAACCGCTCCGAGGCCGTGCGCGACCTGATTCGCGCCTCCATTGCCAAGGAGCAGATGCGAACGCCCGACGAGCAGGTCATCGGATCGCTCACCATGATTTACGACCATCACACCGGCGACCTGACGCGCCGCCTGGACGAGGTGCAGCACGACTACACTGAC
>URMR01000180.1 GCA_900548935.1 uncultured Collinsella sp. | reverse complement strand
AAGGCCATTACCCTCAACTCCGCCGAGCTCGACGAGGCACGTGCCATCGCCGACGAGCACAACGTGGTCCTTATGGACGCCACCACGGTGTTACACATGCCCTTGTATCAGGAGCTGCGTCGCCGCATGGATGCCGGCGAGTTTGGCTACATGAACCTCGCCCAACTCAACTTTGGTAGCTATAAGGAGTACGGCGACTTGACCAACCGTTTCTACAATCGCAACCTTGCTGGCGGTGCCATGCTCGACATTGGCGTCTATGCCCTGTCCGTCATGCGCCTCTTTATGGCAAGCCAGCCCGCCGAGGTCGTTTCGCTGGGCAACACCTGTGAGACCGGAGTCGACGTTGCGGGCGGCATCGTCTGCCGTAATGCCGAGCAGCAGCTGGGTGTTATGAGCCTTACGCTTCACTCCAAGCAGCCCAAGCGCTCGGTCATCAGCTTCGACAAGTGCTATATCGAGGTCAACGAGTATCCGCGCGCCGATCACGCGACCATCGTGTGGACTGCGGACGGCCACCGCGAGGAGGTCCACGCCGGCACAGAAGCTTACGCCCTTTGCTATGAGATGGCCGATCTTGAGAAGGCCGTTGCCGGTGACGACTCCAAGCGCGAGCTGCTGGATTATGCTTCTGATGTTATGGAGCTTATGACCAAGCTCCGTGCCGATTGGGGAGTCGTGTACCCCGAGGAGGAGTAAGCGATGCTTGCGGAGGATAGGCTCAACGCGATTGTGTCGATGGTGCAGCAGGCTGGCTCGGTTACCGTGCCGGAGCTTGCTGAGGCCCTGGGCGTGACGGCGTCTACCATTCGGCGCGACCTGCAGACGCTCGACCGAGCGCACCGCATCGCCAAGGTCCACGGTGGGGCGACGAGTCTTGAGCGCGCGCACGTGACGCGCGACCTAACGCTCAATGAGCGCAGCGACCTCCATAACGACGACAAGGAGCGTATCTGCGCCTGTGCGGCGGCGCTTGTGGAGCCCGAGAGCTTTGTATACATCGACTCGGGCTCGACGACGCTCAGGCTCATCGAGCATCTTCCACACCTTGAAGATGTCACCTATGTGACCGATTCTGTGCTCCATGCTCAGCACTTGGCTTTGCGCGGCATGCGCACCGTGGTGCTGGGCGGCGAGCTCAAACCCGAGACCGAGGCACTCGTTGGCCCCGATGCCCTGGCAACCCTAAACCGTTACAACTTCAATTGTGGCTTTTGGGGTTCTAACGGAATTGCCGCCGAGCAGGGCTTCACGGCGCCCGATATCGAGGAAGCGCAAGTAAAGCGCATCTCGATGCGCCATACGGCCAAACGCTTCGTAATCTCGGATGCCAGTAAATTTGGCATGGTGGCGCCCGTCAAGTTCGCGGACTTCCGCGACGCAACGATTATTACCGCAGGCGAGGTCCCCGCCAAGTACCGGGCAATGGACAACGTTATCACGGTCTAACAGCAGGGGACGGGCTAAGGCCAAAACCACCACAAAGGCGCCTGTCCCCATTGTGGTGGTTAGCAACGGAAACCGAGTAGTTTTCTCAATAGAAAAGCGGCAACGTCCATCACGGGCGTTGCCGCTTTCGTTGTCTACCGGTTTTGTCTAAGTCTGTAACAACTGGACCGCTAAAAGTGGGCTAGGTGTTACAGATCGAGATACTTCCGAGCCGCACCGTCCCTTTGTCTCAATCTGTAACATCTGGGACCGATTTTGCCGAGTTATTGTTACAGATTGAGATTTTTCCTTGAGAGGGATTCGAATGTCTCGATCTGTAACAGATAGACCGGAAAATGGGTTCTAACTGTTACAGATCGAGACGTTTTGGGACGGCGGCTGAGCCATTGTGGCAAAACCACCACAAAGGTGCCTGTCCTCATTGTGGTGGTTTAAGGCTCCCAGGGGCAGGGGGCTTCGATGTGGATGTGCTCGCCGGTTACGGGATGCGTAAAGGACACGCTGTGGGCGTGGAGCATCAGGCCGCAGGGGCGCGCAGTGCCGTACAGGTCGTCGCCGACCAGGGGGTGATGCTCGCTGGCCAGGTGGACGCGAATCTGATGCTTGCGGCCGGTGAGCAGCTCGATATCGATATACGAACGCGTGGGCAGGCCTCGGCGGCTCTTAAGGCGCTTGAGCACCTTCACGCGCGTCTGAGACGGCTTGCCGCTGGCGCCAACGCGCATCTTGCGGCTATCGTGGCGGTCGCGGGCGATGGGCTTGTCGATGAGCTTTTCGTTCCAGTCAATCTTGCCCTCGGCCAGCGCCAGATAGTGCTTTTCGAAGGCGTGGTCGTTCACCATCTGGTCAAAGGCGGGCTGCGTCTGTTTGTCGAGCGAGAACAGAACCACGCCGGTGGTGTTGCGGTCCAGGCGGTTGAGCGGTTGCATGTCGGTTGCGGCAAAGCCGTCGCCCATCGCCAATAAAAGGTCGCTGGCGTAGTCGGTAAGTGTGCGCTCGCCGGTGCCGTCACCGTGGACGATCATGCCGGCGGGCTTATCGATGGCCATGAGCCAGGCATCGCAGTAGAGGACTTGAGGTTCTTCGTTCACGTGTAAGCCTTTCGGTTAGCTAATTCCCACAAACATGCAGCCCGAGGTGGCGCCGCGCAGGCGGGCAGCGGGCTTGCGACCTGCTTGCGCGGCCTCGACGGCGCGACGGACGCGAGCGACGGCACGGCCAATCTCATCGGCCTCGAGCAGGGTTCCGTCAACCATAAGACGGCGCACGCCGGCATCGAGCAGCTGAGGAACCTGCGGCGTGAGGTCGATGGGGTAGGCGTCGTACAGGCGAGAGCGGCCATGGATGTCGGTGCGTACGGGCATGACCTTGCCGTCGATATTCTTGAGTGACAGCTTGCGGGCGCGCAGGCGGCAGTTGGCGCAATCGTGGATACAACCGTTGGCCACCTGCAGGATGCAGTGCTCGCTCGTCATAACGCGCGGACGGCCAAAAACGGTGATGCCCAGAGCTGCGGGCGCGGAGGTACCAAGCGAGATAATCTCGTCGAGCGTGATCTCGGGCGAGAGCCAAAACGCACCGGCTCCGCGCTCGGCAAGCGCCTCCATGCAGGGCGTGTTGTGCACCGGCAGGCAAGAGCGAATCTCGACCGTGGCGCCGGCCTGCGCGGCTACGGCGAGCTCGGAGATATTGCCGACGGCGACGGTGGCTCCGGCATTGATCCAAGGATCGACGCGCTCGTGGTCGACGGCGCGGCAGACCTCGTCGAGTACGGGCACGATGCCCTGCTCAAACGCATCGGCGGGGGAGAGCTCGGCCGCATCGAGCGCGTCGGTGGTCATGTAGATGCGCGTTGCACCCTCGGCGCGAGCAGCCTCGGCGGCCTCGAGCGAGGTGACGGTGGCGCAGATTTGCGGCTCATCGCGGTAGTGCTCGGGCATGGGGCGGGAATCACTGGTGACAATCGCCGGCAGCTCGAGCGTGCGGGCACGCTTCGCGTACGGTGCCAGAATGGCCTCCTCGAGCGCCTTGCAAGCGGCTGTGCGCACCTTATGTACGGCGGAGAAGCCCATGCCGCAGCCCTCATCGAGCGTCACATCAAAGCTCGCTGCCTCAAAGGACGAGGAGCCCATGCGACCGACGTGCTCCACCAGATCGGCCGCCTCGACGGCGCGAGTCTTGGCGGCCTCGACGGTAAAGCCGGTGGCGGTGGCGGTGAGCGCGGGG
>URMR01000179.1 GCA_900548935.1 uncultured Collinsella sp. | reverse complement strand
GACGAGACGATTCAGCTCTTTGTGCCCGGTCGCGCCGGTATGATCACCGACGTGATGATCGACTGCTGTGGAGCGATGACGGGCGTCGTGCTTCGATATCTTCTACGATCGCTCAAATGTGCCAAAAAGGCCGCCTAGGACACATTGCTTGGTCCTAGGCGGCCTCTCTTTGTTTGGGTCTTATACAGGGCGTGGCGGCGTTATTCCGTAGGATGGGATTGCTGGACGTCGTGGCGCCCCATTGGCGCGCCTACTGCTGAAGCGCGGCGGCACCCAGGGCCAGGCAACCCATGATGCCCTGCTTGCCCTCGAGGCTGTTGTTGACAATGTAGGTATCGATGTCGTTGACCTCGGGCGTGACGATATAGCCGTTGAGCATTTCGGCGCACTTTTTGCGTGCGAGCGGCACGATGGGGGTGTGGTCGGCCACGCCGCCGCCGATGATGATCTTCTGCGGGGCATAGCACAGCGTGTAGGTCATGAGCGCCTGTGCCAGGTAGCCCGCGAGCAGATCCATGGCCTCCGGGTCATCGGCCATGTCTCCGGCGCTCTTGCCATCCCAGCGCTTTTTAACGCCGGGACCGGCGATGAGGCCCTCGAGGCAGTTATCGTGGAAGGGGCAGGCGCTATGCTCGCCGATGGTGTCGCGCGGGTCGCGTGTGACCAGGATGTGGCCGGCCTCGGGATGCATCATGCCGTGCACGAGCTTGCCTCCCGAGAGCACGCCGGCGCCCACACCGGTGCCGATGGTCAGGTAGACCACGTCGGTGAGGCCCTGGGCGCAACCAAAGGTGACCTCGCCCAAGCAGGCGACGTTGACGTCGGTATCGTAGCCGCAGGGGACCTTGAGCTCGTTTTGGATGGTGCCCAGTAGGTCAAAGTAACGCCATGCGGTCTTGGGCGTCTCCAAGATCTTGCCGTACTGGGGCGAGGCAGGGTTGACCGCGGTGGGGCCAAAGGCGCCGATGCCCAGCGCGGCGACGCCCTTGTCGGCAAACCATGCGTTGACGGCCTCAACGGTCTCCTGCGGGGTCGTGGTCGCGATCTGCTCACGCTCCAGGACCGTACCGTCTGCATAGCCCGTGGCACAGACCATCTTGGTGCCGCCGGCCTCGAGTGCTCCGATAAGCTGCTGCTCTGCCATAGTATTCCTCTCTCTGGGACGAGTTGCTCCGTGACTAAAGTATAGAGCTCTAAACCATTTAAGAAAGCGCTCTAAAAAGAAGCCCTGCAACGCGGCGGGCGGTGCGGGGCTTCTTTGGTTGCTTTAGTTGCCGGGCCGTCCTTACCCGCGCGGCTTGATTTTATCACGTAGCGACTTGAGGTTCTCCAGCGCCGCGTTAAGCGTCTCGTCTCGCTTGGCAAAGTGGAAACGAATCAGATGGTTGACGGGCTCGCGGAAGAAGCTCGATCCGGGCACGGCGCCCACGCCCACCTTAGATGCGAGGTCCTCGCAGAATTCGAGGTCGCTGTCATAGCCAAACTCAGAGATGTCCATCATGACGTAGTAGGCGCCCTGCGGCACGTTATGCTCAAGACCGATGCTATCGAGCCCCTGGCAGAACAGGTCGCGCTTGGCGGTGTAGAGGTCGAGGACCTCCTGGTAATAGCTGTCGTCGAAGTTGAGGGCGGTGACGACAGCTTCCTGCAGAGGAGCGGCGGCACCCACGGTGAGGAAGTCGTGGACCTTCTTGATGCGCTCGGTGATCTGGGCCGGGGCAATGGTGTAGCCCAGACGCCAGCCGGTGATGGAGTACGTCTTAGACAGCGAACTGCAGCTGATGGTGCGCTCGAACATGCCGGGCAGCGTGGCCATATAGACGTGCTCGTGGGGCGCATAGACGATGTGCTCGTATACCTCGTCGGTAATGCAGTAGGCGTCGTACTTTTTGCAGAGGTTGGCAATAAAGGTGAGCTCCTCGCGCGTAAAGACCTTGCCGCAGGGGTTGGAAGGGTTGCACAGGACGATGGCCTTGGGATCGTTGTCGCGGAAGGCCGCCTCGAGTGTCTCGCGGTCAAAGTCGAACGCAGGCGGGTTGAGCGGCACGTAGATGGGCTCGGCACCCGAAAGGATTGTGTCGGCGCCGTAGTTCTCGTAGAACGGCGAGAAGATGACGACCTTGTCGCCGGGGTTTGTGACCGTCATCATGGCGGCCATCATGGCCTCGGTGGAGCCGCAGGTGACCACGATATTCTGGTTGGGGTCGACCGGCATGCCCATAAAGTGCTCCTGCTTGGCGGCGAGCGCCTCGCGCATGGCCTGGGAGCCCCAGGTGATGGAGTACTGGTGATAGAGCGGCTTGGGGTCGCTGGCGATGGTGCTCAGGCTGTTGAGCAGCTGCGCCGGGGGATCGAAGTCGGGGAAGCCCTGCGAGAGATTGACGGCGTCGTACTGATTGGAGATGCGTGTCATGCGGCGGATGACCGAATCGGTGAATGTTGCCGTGCGATTGGAGAGTTCTTTCATGACGGTCCTTTCGAGGGTTTGCAGTGGGGCAAGTTTACTCCTATGAAAAGGGTGGGAATTGCTCGAAACGCGCTCGAAAAACTCTTTTCAAAATTCTTGAAAATTGGGGCTTGCATCGTGTGGCGTTCCTTGCAATAATAGTCGAGCGCGAAGCGCACAGGACACGGTGGGTGTAGCTCAGTTGGCTAGAGCGACGGGTTGTGGTCCCGTAGGTCGAGGGTTCGAGTCCCTTTACCCACCCCAGTTCTTGCTTCGTGTTGATATCGGGTCGTTAGCTCAGTTGGTAGAGCAGGGGACTCTTAATCCCAAGGTCCGGGGTTCGAGTCCCCGACGGTCCACCATCTCGAAATCAAGCCCCAGCAATGGGGCTTTTTTGTTATCGGATCCCCCCTTGACCGCACGTCCCAACCAAACATGTACACCACCCTCCAAAGATGTCAAAAAATGTCGTTTTTGGAGTGTGATGTACATGTTTGCGTATGACGCGCACCGAGCATGAGTCGATTTGCTCGCATCCGGTATATTTCCCCACCTCAACGGACATAAGAGTTTGGTGTCAGCTCGAAGCGAGAGGTCCCCAATGGATACTCCTGTTCTCATTTCGCATAAAACGGCGTGGCTCGTCCATCATGCACCGCGGAACCTGGTTCAAGCCGTCGCACAACGCGACTACCAGATAGGCGTGCGGGGCCTCTCTACCCAGCAACGCATCGCGCGCATTCGGCAGGCACTTACCGACTGCGGCATTCCGTCCACCATGCTCAAGACTATCGACATCTCCGTAGTATTTGCTTTCGAGCGAATTCGCACCAACGGTGTCACTTGCCACGTTCTCGGCCAAAACCTACCCTACGACCATATTGACGAGCTTACGCCCGGCATCTTTATCACCGACGAAGCCTTCACCTTCGTGCTCGCTGCCGAGTGGATGGATAGGATCGAATACCTCGAGTATGGTTACGAAGTTTGCGGCGACTATCGCATGGGGCTCAATCCCTCCGACCCTTACACTGAGCAACCAACCACCACCTCCAAGGACGAAATTGTCGAGCTACTCGATCGGCACCCCGGCAAACCCGGCGCCACACGCGCCAGACTCGCGCTCAGACACATCTACGACCACTCAGCCTCGCCCATGGAGACCGCATCGTCCATCACCCTCTCGCTCCCAACAAGCGAAGGCGGCGTTGGTATCCGAGGTATCGAGCTCAACAGACCACTCGAAATCCCTCAACGTCTTCGGCATTGCACAAAAGCCCGAACGCTCAAAATCGACGCTCTTGTTACTTATCAGCGCAGAGAACTCGGCATCGAATATAAGGGCGGTTTTCACGACGAGACCGAGCGCAAGGGCGCAGATGCGGAACGAGAGGCCGTACTCGCCCAAATGGGATATCGAATCGTTA
>URMR01000178.1 GCA_900548935.1 uncultured Collinsella sp. | reverse complement strand
ACCGTGCATACCAACGAGCTGATCAACGAGCATGAGATCATGCAGCAGGCTTACGCCCAGGCCAACGAGGTCGTCTTCACCCGCAACACGAGCGAGTCGCTCAACCTGGTCGCCAAGAGCTTTGCGCCCACGGTGCTGGAGCCCGGCGACGAGGTCGTCATCACTATCATGGAGCACCACTCCAACCTGATCCCGTGGCAGCAGGTCTGCCGCGAGACCGGCGCCAAGCTCGTCTACCTCTACCCCACCAAGACCGGCCAGCTCACCACCGAGGAGGTTCTGGCCAAGGTAGGTCCCAAGACCAAGATTCTGGCCGTGGGTCAGGTCTCCAACGTGTTAGGCGTCGAGAACCCGGTCAAGAACCTCGGCAAGCTCGTGCACAAGTATGGCGGCTATCTGGTCGTCGACGGCGCGCAGTCGCTGCCGCACATGCCGGTTAACGTGGCCGATCTGGGCGCCGACTTCTTTGCCTTTAGTGCACACAAGGCCATGGGTCCCATGGGCATCGGCGTGCTGTGGGGCAAGATGGACCTGCTGAACGCCATGCCGCCCATGCTCACCGGCGGCGAGATGATCGACTCGGTCACCGAGCAGGACGCCGTCTGGGCGCCCGTCCCCGAGAAGTTCGAGGCCGGCACGCAGGACGCCGCCGGCATCTTCGCCACGGGCGCGGCGCTTGACTACCTGGTTAACACCGTGGGCTACGAAAACATCCAGGCACGCGAGCAGGCACTCGTCCACTACCTGATGGGCGAGCTCATGCAGCTCGACTTTGTCCAGATTATCGGCTCCATCTATTGGGACAACCACCACGGCGTTGTGAGCTTTAACGTCAAGGGCATCCACCCGCACGACGTCGCGAGCATCATGGACATGGACGGCGTCTGCATCCGCGCCGGTCACCACTGTGCACAGCCGCTGCTCACCTGGCTGGGCGTCGAGAACCTCGCCTGCTGCCGCGCCAGCGTGGCCTTCTACAACGACAAGGCCGATATCGACAAGTTCATCGCCGGCCTGCATCACGTTTGGAGCACGTTCAATGGGTAATCTGTACACCTCCACCACGTTTATGGAGCACAACTCGCACCCCGACTATAAGTACGAGATGGATACCCCCACGCACGAGCACGAGGGCATCAACCCCAGCTGCGGCGACGAGCTCACCTTGCAGCTGCGTGTCGAGAACGGCGTGATCGAGGAGGCTTCCTTTACTGGTCACGGTTGTGCCATCAGCCAGGCCAGCGCCGATATCATGGCCGACCTCATCACCGGCGAGACGGTCGAGGAGGCTCGTCGTCTGGCAGGGCTTTTCCTCGCCATGATCCGTGGCGAGCAGCTCTCCGAGGAAGACCTGGAAGACCTGGACGAGGCCGCCCAGCTCCAGGACATCTCACACATGCCTGCCCGCGTCAAATGCGCCGAGCTCGCCTGGCGCACCCTCGACGGCATGCTCGAAGGGCAAAATAATCAGTAATATTTGTCTCGAATCTGAAGAATTCTGTTGGCCGAATCGCTTAACTTTCGTGATTCGGCCATTTTCTTTTCTGCCTTTATTTCGAGCCCTCGACCTGCGCGTCCACCTGCGCATAAGTACGCACAATACGAGAGGCGGTACTTTTGCCAATCCCGGTATACCGCTCAATCTGACGCACCGTGAAACCGGCATCGTGCAATCCAACAATAACGGTATCGCGCTGCGCCGACGGCGCAGCTTTAACCCCGTGGAGCGAAACCCCGAGCCCCTTCGCCAATTTGTCGGCAAAGGCGTGCCGTTCCCACTCCGTCTCTTTCATATCGCACAGCGCTGGCTCGCCGCCGTCGGGCGTCGAAAGCGAATAGGCAATAAAGCCCTCGGCAGAACCGAAAAGCTCAAGCACGCAAGAAGGATCGGAAAATCCCCTCGTAGCATCTGCCGCGCCACTGTCGTAAGCGCGTAGATGCTCCGCAAAACTGCTCCAGGGATAACGCTCGATTAGGCTCATGCCAGCCTTCTGCGAACAGGCGTGAACGGAGCGAATAGACTCCATCACCTGCCAGTCGGTATCGAGCGAGCGCCGCTCAAAACGCTCACGAAACAGGCAGCCCGCGCGCCCAGTGCGCTTATTGAACCGACGAGCATACGTCAACAGCAGCCGCTGCATGGCTGCACTCATCGCGTCCTCATAATCCGCGAGTACCAGGTGCACATGGTTGCTCATAAGGCACCACGCCACGACCGTCACGCCGGCATCACGGCAGCAGTCGCGCATTAGCTCCAAAAACTCCCACCGGTCGTCATCGGTCTCAAAGATGATCTGCTTTCCGGTGCCACGGGCACAAACATGGTAAAAGCCGGTGACCGTTCTCCAAACGCGCTGCACGGCACCCCCTTCAGCGGCAACAACTTGCGCCTTCCAATACACCACGATTGAAGCGTACTATCAAAACAAACACGTAAAATGGCATCCGCGCACGGCAAATGGCAGTAAACAACCGGCGAACGGCACTTCGGCGCAGGTCGGACAATGCGAGGTTTCCGCAAGCTGACCAAAAACGACAAATATAAGACACGCGCTTCTAATGAATTATTCTCAGTTAAATCGTTTCAATTGAAAGTTCCGCGCTTCTCGCTACGAAAACTGAGCCGTTCGCCGAATATTCCGTGCATTTCGCGGTATTATAGGGGCTGCATGTCATGTCCCTTTCAAAGGGTCGCCCGGCAATCGCCAGCCACGACCCCCAGACGGGACGCCAACACGATAGAGAGGAGAGGCATGCAGTACTCACAGGAAGTGGAGAACATGTGCCCCGTTGCCAAGGGTGCATACCACGGCCCCGCACCCATCCCCGAGGAGGGCAAGTGGGTCCAGGCTAAGGAGATTTCCGACATCTCCGGTCTTACGCACGGTGTGGGTTGGTGCGCACCTCAGCAGGGCGCCTGCAAGCTCACGCTGAACGTCAAGGACGGCATCATCGAGGAGGCCCTCGTTGAGACCATCGGCTGCTCGGGCATGACCCACTCTGCCGCCATGGCTTCCGAGATCCTTCCCGGTAAGACCATCCTCGAGGCCCTCAACACCGACCTCGTCTGCGACGCCATCAACGTCGCTATGCGCGAGATCTTCCTGCAGATCGTTTACGGCCGCAGCCAGACCGCGTTCTCCGAGGGCGGCCTGCCCGTGGGCGCCTCCCTCGACGACCTCGGCAAGGGCCTTCGCTCTCAGGTCGGCACCATGTTCGGCACCAAGGCCAAGGGCGCTCGTTACCTCGAGCTCGCTCAGGGCTACGTCACCCGCATGGCTCTCAATGACAAGAACGAGATCATCGCGTTCGAGTTCCTGAACCTCGGCAAGTTCACCGACGCCGTCAAGGCCGGCAAGACCCCCGAGGAGGCCATCGCTGGCGCTATGGGCCACTATGGTCAGTGGGAGAACGCTGCCAAGTACATCGACCCGCGCACCGACGAGGAGACTCACTCCGTCGCCAGCGTGTTCCCGGTTCACGAGTAGAAAGGGAGGGAAATAACTATGACTGTTACGTTCGAAGGTTACGAGCGCCGCGCTGACAAGATCAACAAGTGCCTCGCCGACAACGGCATCGCCTCCCTCGAGGAAGCTCTGCGGATCTGCACCGACAAGGGCTTCAACCCGCGTGAGATCGTCAACAACACCCAGTCCATCGCCTTCCAGAACGCCGAGTGGGCCTACACCCTCGGCTGCGCTCTCGCTGTCAAGCGTGGCGCCAAGACCGCTTCTGAGGCTGCCGCCATCATCGGCGAGGGCATCCAGGCCTTCACCGTTCCCGGCTCCGTCGCCGAGGACCGCAAGGTCGGTCTGGGCCACGGCAACCTGGGCGCTATGCTGCTCTCCGACGACACCGAGTGCTTCGCCTTCCTGGCCGGCCACGAGTCCTTCGCTGCCGCTGAGGGCGCTATCGGCCTGGCTCTGAAC
>URMR01000177.1 GCA_900548935.1 uncultured Collinsella sp. | reverse complement strand
ACAGGGCGAAGATGCCGCCCTCGTTGTGGTTATCGGCCTTCATGGCGATAACCACGTACTTGACCGTGGTCACGAGCGTCATGGTCCAGATGACGAGCGAAAGCGCTCCTAAGATCATGTCCTCGCTGACGGTACCGATGCCGCCGTTGTTGGCGACGATTGATTTCATGGTGTACATGGGGCTCGTGCCGATGTCGCCATAGACGACGCCGAGCGTTACGAGCAGCATGCCAGCGGAGAGGGGAATGGCTCCATGCCCGCCTTGACCACGCTGGTCTTGGGGGCTTGCCTCCAGTTTGTCGTGTGCCACGTGGACTCCCTTGGACATCCGGTTATCTGTCTAGGACAGATAATCTTTATGCCGTCTTTATACATACAAGAGCAGTTTGGCACATTGGTTGACTTTAGACAATAATCCCCAGCTGGGGATTATTTATGTACATAGGTAGCATTTCAAAACAGGGGCATATCCGCTGAATGGCTTGCTGCAATGTGATAACCGCGGACGCGCCCCTGCTTTGAAACTGAAGAGGGGCTGTTAGGCGCGTACTGCCTGGGCGATGCCAGCCTTGGCGTTTGCGCGTTTGCCGGCGAGTTCGCAAAAGAGCGCGCCGCCGATGATAAGTGCGGCGCCCATCAGGCGGACCGGTGTTATGGCTTCGCCTAAAAGGACGGCGGAGAACACGACCGCCGAAAGCGGCTCGAGGTAGCCGACGACGGCGACGGTCTGCACGGGCAGTTTGGCGACGGCGCTAAAGTAGAGCAGGCAACCGATGCCGGTGTTGACGACGCCGAGCATGACGACTGCGCGCCAATCAATACTGGCGGCGACGCCGGCGGACAGGAATGAGGGAGCGCCCTGCTTGATGAGCGTGAGGACCAGCGCGGTCACAAAGGCGGCGCTTACCTGGAGCGTGGAGTTTTCGAGACCTTCGATGTGTGGCGCACCCTTGCTAGCGATGACCATCAGCGCATAGCAAAATGCCGAGGCGATTCCGCAGGCGATACCAGCAATGGGCATATTGCCGCCTAGACCTTGCGCTGCAATGAGAAAAGCACCGCAAGCAACGGCGATAAACCCGGCGATTTTGCCGCCGGTCAGTTTTTCGCCAAAGATAAACGGCGAGAGGGCCATGACAATGATGGGGCCGCAGTAGTACAGCAGCGAGGAAACGCCGACGCCGATCGTCTGGTAGGCGCGGAACAGGAATATCCAGCTGGCGCCCAGTGCGGCCCCCGAGAGGATGAGAGCCGCAGCTTCGCGGGGACGAGATGGCGCCTGCAGTTTATGACGTTGGGTGATGGCGAGGATGGTGACAAGCGAGAGAGCGCCCAAAAACGTGCGTAGTAGCACGATATCGGAGCTCGGCAGCGCGATGGCAGCGGCGATGATGCCGTTGGAGCCAAACAATAGCAATGCTGCTAAGTACGTAAACAGTCCGTTGTTCATGCGCTGACATCCCCTCTATATCCGAGCATGTTCACTATGGGTGAACTGGCTTTAGAATAAAAGCGAATATAATGCATGGATAGTATGAGAAAAACTCATGCAAAGGCGGAGGGGTGCCGTGGAAACGAATATTCAAAAGATGCAGGTGCTGCTCGAGACCGTGCGCGCCGGCAGTTTTACGCGCGCCGCCGAGCGGCTGAGCTATTCGCAGTCGGGCGTGAGCCGTATGGTGGCCGACCTTGAGGCGGATTGGGGTTTTAAGGTGCTTGACCGCAGCCGTGAGGGCGTGGTGCTTTCTGCTGACGGGCGGCAGGTCATGCCGGCAGTCGAGGTGCTCTGCGAGGAATTCACTCGCTTGCAGCGACGGGTGGGTGAGATGCGGGGGGCTCATGCGCGGCAAAATCTGCATCGGTACGTTTTCGAGTGTGGCGACCCACGTGCTGCCGCCGGTGATTGCGCGCTTTCGCGCCGATCACCCGGACGTCGATTATGAGTTGCTGATGGGTGATTACTCAGAGATTGAACAATGGGTGGGAGAGGGCCGCTGCGATTTGGGCTTTATCCCGCGTGAGCCCCGAGAAAACGGCATGACATCGCGGTCTTTGGTGCGCGACGAGTTGATGGCGGTAGTGCCGGCAGACTCTTTACTTGCCGCAGCGGAGGTCGTCTCTCTTGCCGATTTGGCCAACGAGCAGTTTATTCTGCTGGAACGGGGTACCGATGATGAGATTACGCCGCTGTTTCGCCGCGCAGGCCTGGCGGTGCGCTCTAAGCTGTCGACCTGGGATGATTATGCGATTATGGCCATGGTCGAGGACGGTCTGGGCGTGAGCATTCTTCCGGCGCTCATCTTGCGCCGCTGCCAGTTCGATGTTGCCGTGCGCCCGCTCGAGGGGCATGCCCATCGGCAGATCAATGCGATATATCGCACGGCTGATGTTTCGCTTGCCGCCGCTCGATTCCTTGAATACCTCTAAACGTGTGCACGTTATTGTCCGCTTTGGGCAAATCTCGGAGTTCGGTACGTTTTCTTATGAAATTGAACTTTCGAATGAGGCACGGCGCTATACTGCTTGCTAAATTGAACTCTGGTTCAATTCGTGTTCTATAAATTGAACTTTGCCAGCAAGGAGGTTCTAGTGGCCCAAGAGACGTTTAGCGATCGCCTGCGACAGACTATGTCCGATCGCGACGTTCGCCAGTCGGACGTAATCCGCGCATCGGAGATGCTCGGCAAAAAACTCGGCAAGAGTCAGATGAGCCAATATGTGAGCGGCAAGACGATCCCGCGGCGCGATGTGGCAGAGCTGCTCGCCCGCATTTTGGAGGTCGATGTTACCTGGCTGCTTGCCGGTGACGCCGATCAAGGCGAGGCATCATCGCCCCGTAACGTTTCCAAGCCCGAACCCCATCCCTCAGCTCAAATTCCAAGGAGCACCACCATGCGTACTTTTTCTAAATCCACCAAGCTTGATAACGTCCTGTATGATGTGCGCGGTCCCGTCGTCGACGAGGCTGCCCGTATGGAGGACGAGGGCGAGCGCATCCTCAAGCTCAATATCGGCAACCCGGCGCCCTTCGGTTTCCGCACGCCCGACGAGGTCATCAAGGATATGCGCCAGCAGCTGCCCGATTGCGAAGGCTATTCCAACTCGCGCGGCCTGTTCTCGGCACGCAAGGCGATTATGCAGTACTCGCAGATCAAGGGCCTGCCCAATGTTCAGATGGAGCACATCTACACGGGCAACGGCGTGTCCGAGCTCATTCAGCTTTCGATGAACGCGCTGCTCGACAATGGCGACGAGATTCTGATCCCCAGCCCCGACTATCCGCTCTGGACGGCGTGCGCAACCCTTGCCGGCGGTCATCCCGTGCACTATCTGTGCGATGAGCAAGCTGATTGGTATCCCGACCTGGAGGATATGGAGTCCAAGATCACGAGTGCGACCAAGGCCCTCGTCATCATCAACCCCAACAACCCCACGGGCTCGGTCTACCCGCGCGAGGTGCTCGAGGGCATCGTCGAGGTTGCGCGCAAGCACCAGCTCATGATCTTTGCCGATGAGATCTACGACCGTCTGTGCATGGACGGCTACGAGCACGTCTCGATTGCCTCGCTCGCTCCCGATCTGCCCTGCGTCACCTTTAGCGGCCTTTCCAAGTCGCACATGATTGCGGGCTATCGTATTGGCTGGATGGTGCTTTCGGGCAACCAGCGCTGTATGAGCGATTTCATCATGGGCATCAACATGCTCTCTAACATGCGCCTGTGCTCCAACGTGCCGGCTCAGTCGATCGTCCAGACGGCACTCGGCGGCCATCAGTCGGTCAACGACTACATCCGTCCCGGCGGCCGTGTCTACGAGCAGCGCAACTTTGTGTATGAGGCGCTCAGCAAGATCGACGGCATCTCGGTGGTCAAGCCGCGTGCGGCGTTCTATATCTTCCCTAAGATGGATGTTAAAAAGTTCAACATTACCGATGACGAGCAGTTTGCTCTCG
>URMR01000176.1 GCA_900548935.1 uncultured Collinsella sp. | reverse complement strand
CCAACGGTACGTATCGACCTTCATGCGCATTAAAATGCCCTGGAGCTGAGCCTTGAGCTCGGGACGCTCATCCAAAAAACGTTGCATCTCGGCATATTCGTCGCACACGCAAAACACTTTGTTGGGCGAATTAACGGAGCTCTTCTCGTTATCCTGGCGATAGCACAAAATGGGGTCCGCAATAAACGCGGCACGCTCGGCGCAGGCCCAAACTTTAAAGTTAAAGCCTGCGTCCTGATACGAGGCACCCGGCGTGGGAAGGAACCGAATCTGATTGTCGTTGAGGAACTCGCGCCGATAGATAGCCGACCAAATGGAAGGTTTGCGGTAGAAGATGCCCGGGCGATCGACGGGGCAATACGCGGCGCCCGTCATATGCTCGTCAATGATCCCAAACAGCTCACGGCGCTCGGTGGGCGTGGACCAATACAGGTAAAAGTCGCCCTTTACCACATCGGCATATTCAGCATCGGCCTTGGCGACCAGCTTTTGGAGCGAGTCCTCAAACATAAAGTCATCGGACTCAAGGATGCCCACGTACTCACCGCGCGCCATCTCCAGACCGCGGTTCATCGAGTCACCGTAGCCGCTGTTGGCTTTGTCGATCATCTTTACACGGGGGTCGCGCTCCATGTACTCGCGGATGATATCAGGCGAACTATCGGTAGAACCGTCGTTAATGCAAATGATCTCAATGTCTTTGAGCGTCTGCGCAACGGCAGAATCGAGGCACTCGCGCAGGTAGCGTTCGACATTGCAAATAGGAACAAGCAGCGAAACTTTAGGGTTATCAGAGTTCTGCAAGAGAACCTCCTGTTGAATAGCGTGTAACAGGGTTATTTTAGCAGCCGAGTTGCGGCGGGCGGCAGCGCTTGGAATTAGATAAAGCGCTCCAGGCAGGCTTTGAGACCGCGAGTCGAAAGATAGAACAGCGTGGCGTCTGCCATCGTAACGCCCGAGGTCGCCGCAACGAGCTTGTGGGCAACACGGCGAACGGCGCCCTTAGCAGGCACATCCGCCCACTCCGTTCCCAAAAACGTCGTGAGGTCCATGTTGACGCGAGCCGCCACGCGATGGAAGTCATCGGAATCCAAGCGCGCCAAATCAAACACGATAAGGTCCAAGAACCAGGTGATCAGCTCGCCGGGGCACAGATCTAAAAGGCCGTAGACCGCCCAATCCTCCAAAACTTCCTCGAGCATCCTCATGTGTGCGTCGAGCTTTTTGGCGCGGGCCTCGGCACTGTTGAACTCGTGCGTCGCCGATTCGCTCTCCATCACGTAGTGGTAGAACTTGTCCGGCATTACAACGGTCTTTGAGGCCAACGTGTAAGCTGCAAACTGGAACACAACGTCCTCACCCAAAGCCAAGCCGGGGGCAAAGTGTATGCCTTCACGATTGAGCAGCTCGCGCGAAAAAGCCGCGCGGCATGCATAGGGCTGTGCATTTGCGTGGAACAGTAACTGAGGATCACGGGCGCAAAAAGTGCCCGCCTTGGGGCTCATGAGTTGCTGGACGCGTTTGGGGGCAGCATCGGCAGGTTCACAGACGCCGCCAAAAACGGCGGCCTCAGCATCCGACGACTCCATGGCCTGCAGCACACACTCGACCGTCTGGGCGTCGATGTAATCGTCGGCGTCCACAAAGAAGACAATCTCGCCCTCGGCGGCATCGATACCGGCATTTCGTGCGCACGAGACGCCCGCGTTTTCCTGGTCAATCACCAGTACGCGATCGTCGGCCTGCGCGATCCGGCGCAACACGTTCAACGAATCATCGGTCGAACCGTCGTTAACGCAGACAACCTGAATCGAGCGCTCGGACTGTGCCAGCAGCGAGTCGAGGCATCTCTGAATGGAGTGCGCGGAGTTGTATACGGGAACGACAATAGTCGCTTTGGGAATCGAGGCCTCTCCCATACCGACCTACCCCCTCAGCGATTCGATGAGGAAGGCGGCGACCACACCAGGGCCTCCAACCGAGGCGTAGTACTTGGCGCGTCCCAAGGCACCATCCGTCGCAAAAGTCGGATGCTCGTCAACCCAGTCCTCAGGATCTTTGAGGATGGCAGCAAGATTCGCGCGCTTCCACGGCTTAAGATCGTCCAGTGAAAACTCCCCGGCGTCCAAGGCCGCTTGGAACTCCTTGGCCATCTGCACCAGGAACTCCTTATAGAACTTAGGCGCCAAGCGCACATAGTTCCACATATACGAGTCGTACTTAATGAGCTGATTGAACTTGAGCATGCGCGCGACGTCATCGCTTGCGTGGTCGCGGGCAAAATCCTCTCGGATCCAGCGCTCGATCTCGGCATACTCGGTATTGACGCAAAAGACCTTAGCCGAAGAATTAACCGAGGAGTTCTCGTTGTCCTGACGATACGACAACACGGCATCATGCAGGTAAACAGCCTTATCGGCGCACGCGATCACCTTAAAGGCGAATGACGTGTCCTGAAAGGATGCCCCCGGAGTCGGCAGGAACTTGATGCCGTTGCGCTCAAGAAAATCGCGGCGGTACACGGCCGACCAAATCGACGGCTTTTGCCTAAAGAACTGCGTCGTGTCACTCGGGTGCACCGGCTTGTCACAGTCTTTTGCCTTAAACATCTCGTGCAGCGAACGGCGCTCCTCGGGCTTAGACCAGTAGAAGTCAAAGTTCGCCTTTGCAAAGTCGGCGTTATTGCTATCGGCAGCCGAGACAAGCTTTTCGAGGGCGTCGGGCGCCATAAAGTCATCGGATTCCAGAATGCCCACGTACTTACCGCGCGCCATATCGAGCCCGCGGTTCATCGAGTCGCCGTAGCCGCTGTTGGCCTTGTCGATCATCTTCACGCGCGCGTCGCGCTGCATATACTCGCGGATTATCGCCGGAGAGTTGTCGGTCGACCCATCGTTAATGCAGATGATCTCAATATCCTTGAGTGTCTGCGCCACGGCGGAATCGAGGCACTCGCGCAGGTAGCGCTCAACGTTGTAGATGGGAATAAGCAGCGACAGGACAGGGCTGCCAGAGGAATTAGTAGACAAATGTGCTCCTTAGGAATTACCTGCCGTTAATGGTATCAAAGGGTCGTCCCGCCCGCGGGCGTATATATAATCTATGGAGCCCGCAGAGGCGAACCGAAACGAAAGGACGTCATGCAGCCCAAAGCCGCACGCAACATATCCATCGAAGCGTTGCGCTTGATCGCGGTCGCTGGCATCGCGATATTCCACACGTTTCAATGGACCTTCGAAGCTGTCTGGACCGGCGCCGTGGAATACGTCCCACTTGCGACGTTCCCCTATTCCGGCGTGCTCGGTTTTATCAACCTGCTGGGCTGCTGGGCCAACGAGGTCTTCT
The DNA here is from genome assembly GCA_900548935.1 of uncultured Collinsella sp. Taxonomy (GTDB): domain Bacteria; phylum Actinomycetota; class Coriobacteriia; order Coriobacteriales; family Coriobacteriaceae; genus Collinsella. Next base: position 612 of record URMR01000176.1, on the reverse strand, counting down.
TTATGATCTCGGGATACTTCCTCATCGCATCGGCTGCACAGGCCTGGAGCGATGGGGCAACGTGGAAGTCGCAGATGCAACGAACAACTCAGCGCCTCGGCAAGGTTATCTTGCCCACCGCGTTTTATTGCCTCGTGGCGCTCGCATGGTCCACAGCCTTCTCCCCCATTCCCGATGTCTCCTTTCACACGCACTATTGGTGCACGCTGGGGCTTGAGTTTATCTGGGTCTACGCCGCCACGGTCTGCATGGCGCCGTTGTTTGGGCTGGCTAAAAACCGGCTCGGTAGGAAAAGCTACACAGTAGCGGTCGTCGCCGTCGGCGTCCTCGTTTTTATTGTCAATGGCCATCTAGCGACGCAATGCTCGGCAAACAGCGCTGAGTTTTCTTGGCTCCAAAAGGTCATGAGCGCCGTCACCTACGTTGTCGCCTTTTTGATGGGAGGGCTGCTCCGCGACTATACCGGGACGACAACCCCGCACAAAGCGCGCACCGTCGCCCAACGTTTGCTTGCAGCAGTTTTGATCATCACGATCGCCCTGGAAGCTGCACTCTCCGCAACCGGCAATCTGTCGGCAATGGAGATGCTTTCCTATAAGTCGACCTCGTTCG
>URMR01000175.1 GCA_900548935.1 uncultured Collinsella sp. | reverse complement strand
CCGCGCGCCGGTACCTTACTCGGTGCGACCAGTTCCGTACCCAGCGAGATAATGCCCACGCGCGGGGCAGCGTGCACCTTCACGCTCGCGTATCCGGCGCTCGCCAGCAGACCCGCGCCCGCCGGAGCCACGACCTCGCCGGCGCGCATCACAACATAGCCGGCATGGGCCTCCTCGGCAGCAGAGCGAACGTTCTCCCCCACTTTAGCAGGCGCCGAGAAGCTCACGTGCGAGCCCTCGTTGCCGTCGCCATCGAGCACGTCGACGATCTCGCATTTCACTACGGCATCGGCACCCTCGGGCACCGGCGCGCCTGTCATGATGCGGACCGTCTCGCCCACTCCGATTGTGCCCTCAAACACATGGCCCGCGGCCTCATGTCCGATAACGTCGAGCGTCACCGGCGCCTCGCCAGACGTCTGCGCCAAGTCCGCCGAGCGCACGGCATATCCGTCCATAGCGCTGTTGGCAAACGGCGAGATATCGATATCGGCCACCGCGTCCTCGGCCAAGGGAAGACCGGCAGCCTGCCACACGGGAGTCTCAACAAGATCAGTCGGAGCAACGTGCGACAGAACAATCGACTGCGCGTCCTCCAGCGGAATGAGCTTCTCTGCCATATGCACCTCTTAATGCCACGGCGCACAACGGGGCGCCGATTCTTTATGCTTGTCTCAGTATAATCCCCCGACGCACGACCGCGACTCGGCCTGCACCCGCAAATACACCTGTCGGTTGCAGGCCGCGAAACAGAATGGAAACCAACCCACCGGCTCGTCGCGTTTACCGCGTTTTATAATGCTTGCGTTGCAACCTAAAAGAGGAACGTATGGCTCATAACGACAAACCCGAAAGCGCAAACGAAGCGCAGAATCATTCCCAGCCGCTCGACGACGGCGGCTTTTTCTCCCTTAACGACGTCATCATGGCAGGCAGGCATCAGATCACCCGCTCCGAGCATCTCTTAGCTGCCGACACGCGCCGCAACGTCCGCAACCTACTCGCGAGTGCCAAGTTGCTCGTACTCGTCGTCATCGTCTCACTCGCCATGGGCGTTGCCGCTTGGGCGTTTTTGGCCTCGCTGAATATCGCGACCGATTATCGCGAGCATCATGCGTGGGTGTACGCCCTGCTCCCCATCGTGGGCATGGCCACCGCGTGGGTGTACAAAAACCACGGTCTCGCCGCCAAACGCGGTAACAACCTGGTCATCGACTCCGCTCTGGGCACCCGCCTCATCCATATGCGCATGGCCGTCCTCACCTTCGTCTGCTCCACGCTCACGCACCTAACGGGCGGTTCGGCCGGTCGCGAGGGAGCCGCGGTTCAGATTGGCGGCACCATCGCCAGCAACATCTCGAGCCTCGCCCACCTCAAAAAGCATGATCACCACGACCTCATGCTCGCCGGCATCTCGTCGGCCTTTGGTGCCGTATTCGGTTCGCCCCTTGCCGGAGCTTTCTTTGGCATGGAGATGTGCTTTATCGGCAAGATTGACTACACCGCGGGCATTTACTGCCTGGTCGCCTCGTTTACCGGCTACTTTACATCAATCGCCCTGGGTACCGAGTACGAAGCGAATGTCATCGCCATCGTTCCCGCCATGACGCCCAAGACAGTCGTCATCGTTGTTATCAGCGCCATCATCTTCGGTCTGACGGCACGCCTCTTTGCGTGGTCGGTTCGAACCGTCAAGAGCCTGTACGGTCGCTTTATCACCAATTACCTCGTTCGCGCACTTATAGGCGCACTCGTGGTTTTGGCCGCCTATGCCCTCCTCGACGCCTGGGACTACGCCGGCCTTTCCACGTGGCTTTCCGGCGCTGGATTTGCCGGCAACACCACCCTGGCGGACGCAGCCATCAAGTTGGTCGTCACAGCGCTCACCCTGGGCGCCGGCTTCCAAGGCGGCGAGGTCACGCCCCTGTTTGGCATCGGTGCGGCACTCGGTGGCTGGATCGGTTGCCTTACCGGGCTCGACCCCAGTTTTCTGGCGGCTCTCGGCATGCTCGGCGTGTTCTGCGCCGGCCTCAACGTGCCCATCACCACCTGCATAATGGCCATCGACCTGTTCCACGGCACGGCAGCCGGGTTCTTTGTCATCGTGGCCTTTATCAGCTACCTAACCGGCGGACACCGCGGCGTGTACCCCGCCCAGCGTATCATCTCACCCAAGCGCCGTTCGCTTATTGTGGATGAGGGCGGTACGGTAGCGGATGCTATCGAGCGCCACAACGACCTGATAGAGTAGACGTTAGTATTCGCCGTGCAGCCACAATCGAGGGCAATTCGACCTGAGCGCGACCGCACCGTCACGTCATACGCCGGGAGTCGTTCCATGCACGCAACTGATTTTGGTCGCACGCTCATCATCGCCAACCCAGCCGCCCAGTCGGGCGCCGCGCGCGAAGTTGCCGAGCGCCTGCAACGCTTTTTGGACATGACCGCACGCGCATCCCAGTTTGACCTGGTACTGACCGAGCGCATGGGACACGCCAAGGAGCTGGCCGCACAGGCCGAGGGCTATCACACCGTTATCGCCCTCGGCGGCGACGGCGTGATCCACGAGGTCGTCAACGGACTCATGACGCAGGATGAGGCGGTCCGCCCCGCTCTTGCCATCCTACCCGTAGGCTCCGGCAACGATTTTGCCCAAACGCTCGGTATCGAAGATTTCTCCGGCAAGGATTATGGCGCGCTGCTCACCTGTGAGCTTCAACGTCAGGACATCGGGCGGATTCGCTCATGGAACCCCGCAAGCGGTAGCGGCGAGGCTACCGTTGAGTACTACGACCAGACGCTTTCGGTCGGCATCGATGCCGCCATCGGCCTTGGCACCACCGAGCTGCGCAAAAAGACCGGCTTGACGGGCGCTCCGCTCTACACCCTTTCGGGACTTGAGCAGTTTGGCCTGCGCTATCGCAACTACTCCATGACAGTCAGCTTTGACGGCGCGCCCGCCGAGCGCGTGAGGGCGATCATCATGGCGATTCAGCTGGGTCCCACCTATGGCTCGGGCTATCGCATCTGTCCCGACGCCGACCCCTGTGACGGTATACTCGACGTCTGCTACGCCTGCGGCCCCGTTCCGCGCGCGGTCGCGCTTCCCATGTTCCTTTCGGCCAAAGATGGCCACCATACCAAGCTGCCACCGGTTCGCATACGCCGATGCCGCCATGCCGAGCTCACCTTTGAGGAGCCCGACTACCCCATCCAGGCCGACGGCGAGCCCATCGTCGCCTTGCGCATCGAGGTCGACATCCTCGCCGGCGTCCTCGAGGTCTGGCGCCCAACCCGCTAACCCCACCTAAGTTGCGGTGAAATAGGGACTGTTTTGCAGCTAAAGCCGCAAAACAGTCCCTATTTCACCGCAACTCATGAGGAGGCTATTCGTCGCCACCCGGCTTGCGACGGTTGGCCTTTTTAATGGCGTTGAAGTGCTTGTCATTGAGCCTGCGCTGGCGAGAGCGCTGAGGCACCTTGGTCTTTACGCGTCGGCGCGGCGGACGGCCACGACGCTCAAGCTCTGCACGCAGCTTACGCAGACAGCAGATACGGTTCTGGAACTGGCTGCGGCTCTCGCGCGCCGTCACGGTAATTCCCGAAGGGATATGTTTCATGCGCACCGCCGAATCCGTCGTGTTGACGCCTTGTCCGCCCGGACCAGTCGCGCGAAACACCTGCACCTCGCAATCGCGCGCCAACTCCTCGGCCGACATCTCGGCATAGCGCGCATACTCGCGCCATCCCATCTTGTTCTCGTCCATATCAACACCTCCCCTCATACAAAAAATGTGACAAAGGGAAAGCCCTTTGTCACATCGCATACCAATCGCTTGTGTTGCGCGCTTAGGCGAAGGTGATCTCGCCGGTCTCGCAGTCCATATCGGCGATACGGGCCAGGCTCTCGACGCGGAAGCCGCGCTCGCGGAGCTTATCGCCGCCGCCCTGAAACCCTTTTTCTATGGCGATGCCCACGCCTACCAGC
>URMR01000174.1 GCA_900548935.1 uncultured Collinsella sp. | reverse complement strand
TTGACGTTCCAGCCGGTTGAGCTTGCCAAGCTCATCACCATCTTCTTTATTGCTACGCTTGGCTCGCAGTATAACGGTCGCATCGATACCGTTCGCGACTACGTCAGGCTCTGCGGCATGCTGTCCATTCCGTTTTTGGCCGTCGTTGCCATGGGTGACCTGGGCTCGGGCCTGGTCGTGCTGGTTTCGGGCGCCATCGTCATCTGCATGAGCGGTGCACGCCGCGAATGGGTGCTGTCGACCCTGGCCCTGCTCGTGGGCCTGGTGGCCCTCGTCCTGGCGCTTGATTCGGTCTTTGATTCGTTGCTCGGCCACGATGTGCTCATCAAGCAGTATCAGATGAACCGTCTGACGGTCTTTATCGACCCCGATAATGCCGATTCGGACGATGCCTACAACCTGCAGCAGTCGCTTATCGCCGTTGGCTCGGGCGGCTTCTTTGGTAAGGGCCTGGGGCATGCGACGCAGTCGGCCGGCGGCTTCCTACCCGAGTTCCATACCGACTTCGTCTTCGCCTTTTTGTCCGAGACCTTTGGCTTCTGCGGTTCCTTTTTGCTGCTGTGCCTGTACGTGCTGCTCATCTTCTCGACGATCCGCGTCGCCTTTAAGTGCGAGTCTCTGTTCCTACGCTTGTCATGCGTAGGTATCGTCGGCATGTGGGCATTCCAGACCTTCGAGAACATCGGCATGTGCATCGACATGATGCCGATTACCGGTATTCCGCTGCCGTTCATTAGCTTCGGTTCGTCCTCGATGATGATCCAGCTTTTGACGGTGGGTATCGTACAATCCATATGGCGGCATCGTTCGGGCGCCGCGTAACCGCTGGAGGGGTTTGCTATGAAGATTCCCGTGGACAAGCTGACCCGCGTCTTTAAGATGGGCGCGACTACCAAGAAGGATTCCGATACGCCGGTTCGCGTGTCCGTCTACCTCGATTCGTCTGCCTCGCGTTTTTTCGTCGAGACGGTGCGCGATGCCTTCGTGCCACAGACGACGTCGGGCATTGTGCGCGTTGAGCGTCTGGGTGAGGACCGTATCGTCCCCAAGACCGATACCGATGTGGTGCTGGTACTTTCGTGCGGGTCTGACCGTCTTGAGAGCGCCGTTCAGGAACTTGTGATTGCCGGCGCCCCCGTGTGCGTGCTGGCCGAGTCCGCTGTCGAGGTGCCTTTTATCCAGGAGTCCACGCCCATGCTCGGCGTGGTAGCGGCAACCGATAAGACGTATCTGCTCGAGACGCTTGCCCGCTGGATTCTCGATCGCACGGACAAGGAGACGGCCTTTGCGGCGAACTTCGCCTTTATGCGTATCGCTGCCGCCAACCGCATCATCACCTCGTGCGCGCTTACCAATATGGTGACGGGTGCGTTGGTGTTTTTGCCGGGGGCCGATTATCCCGTTATGGCGCTGGCGCAGGTGGGCATGCTCTTTGAGCTCGCTGCCGTCTTTGGACGCGGCATTAAGCCAGAGCGTGGCTACGAGGTCGCGGGCGTGCTTGCCGGCGGCTTGGTGCTCCGCGCCGTCACCCGCGCCCTGGTTAAGCAGACCCCGCATATTGGGTTTGCCGTCAAGGCACTGACCGCCGCCGCGGGAACCTATGGCATGGGCCGTGCGCTCGTTTCGCTCTACGAGCGCGATGTCGACTACAGCCGTGCCAACGAGGTGGTCACTGCCACGTTCTCCCGCGTTCGCGATCTGGTGACCACGGTCGCGGGCGCTACCCGTCCTATGGCGTCCTACCAGGACGCATCCGATCTCGCAGCTTAGGGGTTTCTTTTGCGCGCTGTGTATCAAGACTGTTTTCATTTGATTGAGCCCCTGCTCGCAAAGGTCGAGAAGCCGAGCCGCTATATCGACCACGAGTGGGGCACGCTTTCCAAGGCCGATGCCGATTATCGCTGCTGTATGATCTATCCGGACGTGTATGAGGTCGGTCTGCCCAACCAGGGCATCGCCATCCTGTACAACATCCTTAACCAGGCCGAGGGCATCTCCTGTGAGCGCGGTTATGTGCCGTGGCCCGATATGGGCGATGCCATGCGCGAGGCTGGTATCCCGCTGCTGTCGCTCGAGGGCGCGGCGCCTGTGGCCTCGTTCGATATCGTCGGCATGCATGTGCCGTACGAGATGGCCGTCACCAACTTCCTCGAGGCGCTCGACCTCGCCGGCATTCCGCTGCTTGCGGCTGACCGCACCGAGGACGACCCCATCATCATTGCCGGTGGTCCCTCGGTCTATAACCCCGAGCCGTATGCGGCCTTCTTCGATGCCATCCTCATTGGCGAGGGCGAGGAGTCGCTGCTCGAGGTTTGCCAGCTGCACCGCCGCTTGCGCGACGAGGGCGTCTCGCGCGCTCAGATTGTCGAGCAGCTCGCGACGGTCGGTGGCACCTATGTGCCGTCGCTCTACGAGGTGCGCCATGACGAGCCTTGCTCTCCGCACGGCTACACCGTGCCGCGTGAGGGCAAAGACGTCCCGCCGGTGGTCTACAAACGCGTCGTTGAGGACTTTGGCGCTACCAATCCGCTGTCGCAGTCTTGCGTGCCCTACGCGCAGCTCGTTCACGATCGCCTGTCTATCGAGATCCTGCGCGGCTGTGCCCGCGGCTGCCGTTTTTGCCAGGCTGGCATGACCTATCGTCCGGTGCGTGAGCGCTCGGCCGACCAGATCGTGTCCTCGGTGATCCAGGGCCTGCAGAAGACCGGCTATGACGAGGTGTCGCTCACCTCGCTTTCGACCACCGACCACTCCTGTATCCGCGATGTGCTCGGTAGGCTCAACCGCCGCCTGGAGGATACGGGTATTCGCGTGTCTATTCCGTCGCAGCGCCTGGATTCGTTTGGCGTGGACATGGCCGAGTCGGTCGCCGGCGAAAAGAAGGGCGGCCTGACGTTTGCCCCCGAGGCCGGCAGTCAGCGCATGCGCGACATCATCAACAAGAATGTGACCGAGGAGGACTTGGACCGTGCGGCCAAGGCGGCCTTCGAGGCGGGCTGGAACCGCATGAAGCTCTACTTTATGATGGGCCTTCCCGGTGAGCGCGACGAGGATATCGTGGCCATCGCCAACCTCGCCGACCATGTGCTCGAGCTCGGCCGCTCCGTGGTTCCCAAGGCGCGCCGCGGCTCCATCTCGGTGTCCATCTCGGTTTCGGTGTTTATCCCCAAGGCCGCCACGCCGTTCCAATGGTGCCCGCAGCTCGATTACGACGACGTCAAGCGCCGTCAGAAGCTCCTCATCACGAGCGTTCGCAACCGTGCGGTCCGCGTACACTACCACGATGCCGAGACCTCGCTTGTCGAGGCTGCGCTGTCTCGCGCCGGCCGTGACATGACGCCTGTCATCATCGATGCCTGGCGTGCCGGTTCGCGCTTTGACGCCTGGGTGGAGCATTTCTCGCTCGATAACTGGAAGTCAGCTGCCGCCAAAAACGGCATCGACCTAAACGAGCTCGTGCACCTGCCCTATAGGCTGGACTGGCGCCTGCCCTGGGAGCATGTGAGCCCCGGCTGCTCGCGCGGCTTCCTTGAGCGCGAATACCGCCGCTCGCTGGAGGGCGTCACGACTCCCGACTGCACCCGCACGTCGTGTACCGGCTGCGGAATCTGCCCCACGCTCCATGCCAAGAACTTATTGGTGGGTGATCGCGCATGAGTGAGCGCTTGACCGACAACCCCACGCTCTTTAGGCTTCGTGTTCGCTATGGCAAGCGCGACCGTCTTAAGTACCTGGGCCACCTCGAAGTGATTCACACCATTGAGCGCATCGTGCGTCGCGCGGGGCTGCCCTATGCCGTGACGCAGGGCTTCTCTCCGCACATGCGCGTGGGCTTCTCTTCGGCGCTACCGGTGGGTACGTCGTCGACCTGCGAGTGGTATGACCTGTTTATGACCGAGTTCGTGGCGCTCGACGAGGCGTTTGGGCGCCTGGCTGCGGCGTCTCCGGCCGATCTGGCGCCCATCGAGGCGGCGTATATCGACGTGCGCACACCGGCGTTGACGGCGCAGCTCACGCGCTTGTCGTATCGCATCGACCTGCACTTGGATTCCGAGGCGCCCGTAAGCGCCGACGAGGTGCGTCGTGC
>URMR01000173.1 GCA_900548935.1 uncultured Collinsella sp. | reverse complement strand
ACCCTCGGGAATCTGCGTGACCTCGCCGTGCACGACCTCGATATTGGGACGAGCGGCAACCTCGGCCTCGACAAGCTCGGAAAACTTGACGCGGTCAACCGCCAGGGCACCGCCGGCGGGAACAGCCGCGCGATGGGCGCAATCGAGCAGGACTGAGCCCATGCGCTCAAGCTCGGCCTTCAGCAAACCAGCCGCGGAATCCGGACGGGTCGACTTAAACGAATTGGAGCAGACGAGCTCGGCCAGATGATCGGTATGGTGGGCAGGAGAGCTCACCTGCGGACGCATCTCGCACAGCTTTACGGCAAACCCGCGATCTGCCAGCTGAATCGCACATTCGGATCCCGCCAGACCGCCACCGATAACTGTCACCTGATCGAACTGCATCTGCAAACACCTTTCTAATTGACACGTTTTCCATTGTGACCGAAGGGCGTCTGGGCGTGAAGGGCAAACTTGGAGGGCGCATACCTTCCATCCATCATGCGCTCGATGAGGTCCTCGAGTTCGAGCGATCCCAGGAGCTTGAGCACGCCGACGGCATCGAGGGAAACGAGTGCGGCGATGTCATCGACCTTAAGCGGCGAGGCGATGAGCGCATGCATCACGGTCTGCTGCATGGGGTCCAGATCCGCGATACCGGGCGCATCGGGACGCGAATAGCGCAGGGTACCGTATATACGAGAGATAGCCATCTCGATGGACTCCTCATCGACAATGCAGCAGGCGCCGTTGGCGATAAGATAGTTGGTACCGCGCGACTCGGGAGACAAAATGGAACCCGGCACGGCAAGCAGCTCGCGCCCCAGGTCCATAGCGGCCTCGGCGGTAGAAAACGTCCCAGATGGCATGCCGGCCTCCGATACAAAGAGCGCCTGCGACAGCGCGGCGATCACGCGGTTGCGGCGCGGGAACGCAAACTTGCGCGGCCCCATGCCCCACGGTGAGATCGACACGACCGCACCACCCGTATCGATCGTGCGCGCGATGAGCCCCGCACTCGAGCGCGGATAGACCGCGTCGGCGCCCGTACCCAACACCACGACATGCCTGCCTCCGGCGTTGACCGCGGCCCAACCCGAGGCCTGGTCGCAGCCGACCGCACCGCCCGAGACCACCGTCACCCCCGCCTCGACCGCAACTTTCGCGGCCAGCTCTGCCACGGCAAGGCCGTACGGCGAGGCCTTGCGAGCGCCGATAATGGAGAGCGCGGGCGTCGACAGTGCGGCGGGGTCACCACGCACATAAAGCGTCTGGGGAACATCAGAGAGCTCCAAAACGGTATCTGGATACAACGCATCACCGGGATGAAGCTCAAAAGTCTCCTCGGGCATTACTGATCCCTCCGTCCCTGATACATGGCGGCCTCGAGCACATGATCTTGCGTTACCCGCTCGCTTTCTGCGACATCGGCGATCGTGCGCGCGATGCGCACCAGGCGCACGATGCCACGCCCCGTGAGATGCGTGCGCTTTGACAGGCCAAGCACGCATTTCTCGGCGGCCTCGTCGAGTGCAAAGGTCGACACGACACCGTCAATGGACCGTGACTCATCGTCCTCGGCCTCGGCATCCGCATCGTCCATACGGGACTCGCGCCAGGCACGAAAAGCCCTACCGCGGACAACGTAGTCGCGCAGCTCGGCCGACAACATGCCCTCGGCGCCCTCGATGATCACCTGCGGATCGGGGCGGGTCACGTCGATCATCAGGTCAATGCGGTCGGCCAAAGGACCGCGCAACTTGGACCGGTAGCGCTCGACCATCGATGCCGAGCAGCGACACGGAACCTCGCGATCGCCCAAAAAGCCGCAGGGGCAGGGATTGCTCGCCGCAAGCAGTTGAAAGCGCGAGGGAAATGTAAAGGCGCCGTCGACGCGCACGATCCTGACATAGCCGCGCTCGATAGGCTGACGAAGCGTCTGCAACACACCGGTGGGAAACTCGGCAAGCTCGTCCAAAAAGAGCACGCCGCCATGGGCAAGGCTGATCTCGCCCGGATGCACCGGGCGCCCTCCGCCAATAAGACCCGCTGTCGAAATGCTGTGATGGGGGCTTCGAAATGGTCGATGCCCCGCAAGCAGGCCATCGATGTTCTCACCCAAGACCGAATGGATACACAGCGCCTCCTGCTGATCCTCGACGGAGAGCTCGGGCAAGATCCCCGTCATGCGGCGCGCGAGCATGGTCTTGCCCGATCCCGGAGACCCGATCATGAGCAAGCCCAGCTCCCCTGCCGCCGCAAGCGCCATGCCGCGCTTGGCGACCTCCTGCCCCAGCACGTCGGCATAGTCGAGTTCGGGCTCAAAGGTCGCCTCAACGCCCTCAGAATCCAAGTAGTGTCGCGCGGCATCGCCCATACCATGAGCAAGCTGAGACAAATGATCGATGAATCCACAATCCACGCCCGCGAGTGGCACATGCTGGTCGGACCTGCCGGCGATAAAAGACAGCCCCATATCACGCGCCAATAGTTGAAACGCCACCTCGCCCTTGACGGGAAGCACCGTACCGTCCAAGCCAAGCTCACCAGCGATAAGACAACGATCGAGGTTGTCGCAGGGAATCTGACCATCGGCCGCCAGAACCGCGATGGCGATGGGCAGATCAAAGCCGCTACCGGTCTTGCGAATATCGCCGGGCGCCAGATTGACCGTAATGCCCGAGCGCGGGATCTCGAACCCGGCGGAGCGCATCGCGCAGCGAATACGACCGCGTGACTCCATCACCTCCATACTCGGAATGCCGAGCATCTGGATGCCCGGAACGCCGCCGGCAAGCGATACCTCGACCGTGACGGGAATCGCCTCGACGCCGCGGATGCAGGCCGCGTGAACGGCAAACGTCTCGAACGCCATCACGACACCTGCCAATCGAACGCGTTGTACTGGTGCTCAATCTCGGCAATATGCCCGCCGCGAATGGTGACGCCCACGGCATCGAAGCGAATCGCCTTGAGCGGATAATGCTCCATGAGGTAGCAACTCGCGATGCGACGATAACGCCGCTGCTTTTGGGCATTCACCGCTTCCTCGGGAAACACCCGCGCGTCGCAATCCAGCGCAACACGCCTGGTCTTGACCTCGGCCATCACCACCACATCGTCGAGCTCATCGAGCAGCACCAGATCGGCCTCGCCCTCGGTGCAACGATAACCCTGCTCCAGCAAGGTGTAGCCGCGCTCGTTAAAGTAGTCGATGGTGATCAGCTCGCCCAGCATACCCAGCTCGCGGGGGCTGAGCCCCTTGATAAACTCGGGCGTGATCGACCCGCAATCGAGCTCCCCCTCTTCCCAACGCTCCTTGAGCTGCTGCGTCTTGCTCTTTTTGCTTGCGGCACTCATGGGGTCTCCTTTCCCGCACACTGCATTGCCCCGATGATGAGGGCACCTTTCATGCGGGTAAGTACAGGAAGCAAACCAAAAGCTGACCAAATGCCGTCAAAAAAAGGGCCGTACGCAGCAATGCTGTTGCATACGGCCCGCTACCAGCAGGTTTATAAAACCCTAGAGGTCCCTGTCTCCACAATTGACCTAGAAAAGGCGCTCAGTCTGCAGAAAGTTTCCGCAAAAGCTCACACGGTGCAGCGGAGAAAGACCATGTTTGCGAATGGCCTCGATGTGCTCGGGGCTCGCATAGCCTTTCGATTCGGCCAAATGGTACTCGGGGTACTCGGCGTCGTACTCGACCATCATCTCGTCACGCGTGACCTTAGCCATGATGGATGCCGCGGCGATACAGGCGATCTTGGCATCGCCCTTCACCACGTCGCGCTCATTGGGAACGGCACCCAGGGGGTTACCGTCCATAAGCACGCAATCGGGCTCAAGCCCCGTATCGGCCACCGCACCAGCGACAGCGGCGCGAATGGCGCGGGCCATGCCCATCTCATCGATATCCGCGGGAGCTATATGGCAAAAGCCGATAGCAGTCGCCACCTCGGCAATCTTCACCGAGAGCAGCTCTCGGCGCGCCGGCGTGAGCTTTTTGGAATCGTTGATGCCCCAGATGCGCGGCTCCATGGGAAGGCACACGGCGCACACCGTCAAAGGACCGGCCACCGAGCCGCGACCCACCTCGTCGACGCCCACGAC
>URMR01000172.1 GCA_900548935.1 uncultured Collinsella sp. | reverse complement strand
GAACATACGGTCGCCGGCGACCTGGGTCACCAGACGTGCATAGGCGGTCTCGGCGCAGCCGGCGCAGGAGCCGGAGAACTCCAGGTAGGGCTGCTTAAACTGGCTGCCCTTGACGTTGGCCGCGATGAGCTCCTTCTTCTCGGAGACGTTCTCGACCATGTAGTCCCAAACGGGCTGCTGGTCCATCTCCTGCTCGGTGGGAACCATCTCGAGGGCGCCCTTGGGGCAGACCTTGACGCAGTTGGTGCAGCCCATGCAGTCGAGCGGGGACACGGCCATGGTGAACTTCATGCCCTTGGCCTTGGGGCCCATGGCGTCGAGCGTGCGGGTAGCCTCGGGCGCGGCGGCAGCCTCGTCCTCGGTCATCGCGAACGGACGGATGGTGGCATGCGGGCACACATAGGCGCACTGGTTGCACTGGATGCACTTGGTCTCGTCCCAGTGGGGAACGACCACGGCGACGCCGCGCTTCTCGTATGCGGAGGCGCCCAGCTCAAACTGGCCGTCGGCGCAACCGACGAAGGCGGAAACGGGCAGGCTGTCGCCATCCATGCGATCGATGGGCTCGAGCAGGTTCTTGACCTGCTGGGCGATGGCGGACTTGGTCTCCTCGGAGAGCTCGACGGGAGCGGCATCCTCGGCGGTAGCCCAGTCGGCCGGAACCTCGAACTTACGGAAGGCGGTAGCGCCGGCATCGATGGCCTTGTGGTTGGCGTCGACGATGGCCTGGCCCTTCTTCATGTAGGACTTGGTAGCCGCGTCCTTCATGTACTGCAAGGCGTCCTCGGCGGGCAGGACCTTGGCCAGCGCGAAGAAGGCAGACTGGAGCACCGTGTTAGTGCGCTTGCCCATGCCGACCTTGGCGGCCAGGTCGATAGCGTCGATCAGGTAGACGTTGACGTTGTTGTTCGCGATGTAGCGCTTGGCCACGGCGGGCATGTGCTCGGCGAACTCCTCGTCGCTCCACTGGCAGTTGACCAGGAAGGTGCCGCCCGGCTTAACGTCGCGGACCATCTTGAAGCCCTTAACGATGTAGCTGGGGTTATGGCAGGCGACAAAGTCGGCCTTGGTCACGTAGTACGGCGAACGGATCGGGGAATCACCAAAGCGCAGGTGCGAAACGGTGACGCCGCCGGTCTTCTTGGAGTCGTACTGGAAGTAGGCCTGGACGTACTTGTCGGTGTGGTCGCCGATGATCTTGATCGAGTTCTTGTTGGCACCGACGGTACCGTCGCCACCCAGACCCCAGAACTTGCACTCGATGGTGCCGGGGGCTGCGGTGTTGGGCGCATCCTCGGCCTCGGGCAGGCTCAGGTTGGTCACGTCATCGACAATGCCGATGGTGAACTCGCGCTTGGGCTCGTCCTTCTTAAGCTCCTCGAAGACAGCGAACGCGGACGCGGGAGGCGTGTCCTTGCTGCCCAGGCCGTAACGGCCGCCGACGATCTTGATGCCCGTCTTGCCGGCCTCGTAGAGAGCGGAGACGACGTCCTGGTAAAGCGGCTCGCCGATGGAACCCGGCTCCTTGGTGCGGTCCATGACGGCGATCTTCTGGACGGTCTCGGGGAGAACGTCGACAAAGTGCTTGATGGAGAACGGACGGAACAGGCGAACCTTGACCAGGCCGACCTTCTCGCCGTGAGCGTTGAGATAGTCGATGACTTCCTCGAGCACGTCGCAGAAGGAGCCCATGCACACGACGACACGATCGGCATCGGGAGCGCCGTAGTAGTTGAACAGGCCGTAATCGGTGCCGAGCTTCTCGTTAATCTTCTTCATGTAGCCCTCGACGACGGCAGGGAGCTCGTCGTAGACCTTGTTGCAGGCCTCGCGGTTCTGGAAGAAGATATCGCCGTTCTCGTGGCTGCCGCGGGTGTGCGGGTGCTCAGGGTTGAGCGCGTGGTCGCGGAAAGCCTGGACGGCGTCCATGTCGCACATCTCTGCCAGATCCTTGTAGTCCCACATGGCGACCTTCTGGATCTCGTGGCTGGTGCGGAAGCCGTCGAAGAAGTTAAGGAACGGGGTCTTACCCTCGATGGCGGCAAGGTGAGCCACCGGCGAGAGGTCCATGACCTCCTGGACGTTGCCCTCGGCGAGCATGGCGAAACCGGTCTGGCGGCAGGCCATAACGTCGGAGTGATCACCGAAGATGTTCAGGGCGTGGGAAGCGACGCAACGCGCGGAGACGTGGAAGACGCCCGGGAGCTGCTCGCCCGCGATCTTGTACATGTTCGGGATCATCAGGAGCAGGCCCTGAGAAGCCGTGTAGGTGGTGGTCAGAGCACCGGCACCCAGCGAACCGTGAACGGTACCGGCTGCGCCTGCCTCGGACTCCATCTCGACGACCTTGACCGGGGTGCCGAAGATGTTCTTGCGACCCTGGGCCGCCCACTGGTCGACATGGTCGGCCATCGGGCTGGACGGCGTAATGGGATAAATTCCCGCTACCTCGGTGTACGCATACGAAACATATGCGGCCGCCTCGTTGCCGTCCATAGACTTAAACTTACGCGCCATATACCCCTCTCCTCTCATATAGGTATACAGGCCCCGGCGATCGCCGGGATGTTGGCGTGATGGGATTTACGCTGTTGCTTCCAATCATCTGGCAGGCAGACTGAGCAGCAGGTACATGGCGTGGAGAGAAGGCATGCCGAGGCGCGGGGCGGTTAATGCGCTCCACAGGCCCAGCTACCCGTCTTGCACATGGCCGAGCGCCGCAA
Source organism: uncultured Collinsella sp. (assembly GCA_900548935.1). Taxonomy (GTDB): domain Bacteria; phylum Actinomycetota; class Coriobacteriia; order Coriobacteriales; family Coriobacteriaceae; genus Collinsella. Next base: position 1,410 of record URMR01000172.1, on the reverse strand, counting down.
AGGCCGCATGCCGGATGCTCCCGGGCACGCCCCGGCGATGGGAAGCGCCCGCAACGGAAATCCGCATGCGGGTTTATTGTACCCCGCCGTCAAGTGTAATTTCGGCAAATATAGGCGGGCGGTAAAGGTTTACCCCGGGTGACTATCACACGGCCGATGTCAGCAAACGCAATCCCCGGGGACAACGCAGCAGTTGCGGTGAAATGGGGACTGTTTTTGCCGGTCGCGGCCTTAAACAGTCCCCATTTCACCGCAACTTATTTAGGAGATGAGTTAGAGGGCGCCGAGGAGGATGGCGTAGGTGGTGGATTCGCCGAGCCTGAGCTCGTCACCGGGGTTGAGCCGAGCGGAGCGGCCGGGCTCGACCTGGGTGCAGACGTTCGTCGCTCCGTTTACCACCACGGTCCCGTTGGTGGACGACAGGTCCTCGACGTACCAGACATTTTGGTCATCGCACCACACGTGGGCGTGGCGAGCCGAGACGTCATCGCCCACATCAGTGATATCGCCCTCCCCCGTCGCCAGCGCGCCGATCTCGACGCCCTGCTCGCTCGGCTGAATCCAGCGCGGGGCGCTCACCACGTAGCCGTTTTGCACGCGCAGCAGTCCCAGCGGATGCGCAGGTGCCGCCTCGTGCTCACCTGCAACCGAAGATGTGCTCAGCGAGCGTGGCGTCGACGTGGCGCCGCCACAGGTCGCATGAGCGTAGTCGATGGCATAGGTCACCGACGAGCGGACATCTGCCGAGCAGCCCACGGCGACAAACAGCACCAGGATGGCCTCGGCGCGCTCGGCGGGCATGAGCTCAGCCGCCTGCGACAGGCGCTCGAGCGCATTGCGATAGAGATTCGTGTCCTGATGGCATTCCTCGAGTGCCCGCACCATGGGCTCGCCAGCGGGGCCGCACACCATGTTGGTCACGGCCGCGGCGTCCATGGGATTGCGATGGCGCAGGGCCAGCTGCGACATAATGCGCGCGGCCGAGGTGCCGTAATCGGCAAAATAGCGCTCCTGCAGCGTGCCGACCGGCGCGCGCACGATAAAGCGCGAAACCCAAGAGCGATCGGCGGCACGGCTCTGTGGACTACGGCCGTCGGCGAGCGGGCGGCTCGAGAGCACCAGGCCGCACAGCTCGATATGGCTCAGGTGCGCCGCGCGCTTAAAGATGTCGAACATGGCTCCGCACGGGGTGAGCTTGATTTGAGATGCCATGGCCTAGACCTCCTTGGTCGTTGAGCTCGTATCGGACGACTCCTCAGTCGTCCCGACAAAGGCGCGAACCGCTGCGGCACCACCGGCAAGCGGCGTCGCCGTCTGGGTTTTTGCGCGCCGCGGCGCCGCGACGGGAAACTCAAAGGCAAAACCCATCGATAGCAAAAACCATACGAGCGTGTATGTTGCAATTAAGGC
>URMR01000171.1 GCA_900548935.1 uncultured Collinsella sp. | reverse complement strand
AAGGCATCTGCTTGTCAGCCTCGGTTTGCTCGTGATGGGTCCATCTTTGGCGCTCCGCTCATCTTCCTCGTTTGCAGCGTTACCGACGACGCTTGGGTTCGTCCCTATGACCAGAAGAACTCCAGCGCTATCGACACCTCGATTGTTTGCGATCAGATGATGATGGAAGCCGAGGAGCAAGGCCTGGGAACGTGCTGGGTATGCCATTTTAAGCCCGAGCTAGCCCGAGAGCAGTTCAACCTGCCCGAGGGTGTCTATCCCTATCACATGCTCGTCTGTGGCTATCCTGCCGACCACATCGCCGACCCCGAGCATCGCGAGGCCCGTACCATTCCCCTCTCCGACTTCCTCCTCAAGTAGTTTTTGGCACATGCCCTAAAATCTACCTTTTACCACACGCCCTTCGCCGAGCTCTTCCCTATCACACGCAGAGCTCGGCTATTTCGCGCTAAGGGCGATCGCGCCTCCCCATTGGAATGCAAATGGAACAGCTTTCACGAATAGATGGCCGAGCCGTGGGCGACTAACCCGGCCACCATTATTCCTCGATAAAAGCCGGCACTCGGTTAGTCCTGCGCATCTTGAAATCGCCAGACTCATGGGAGACGTAGAGAATGCCGTCCATCCCATCTCGCGATGCATATGAAAGGTGAACTGAACCGCAATCCGATCCATCATTGTCGAGAAGATCGAACGAATTCGGATCGCTTGTTGCAGCCAAACGACCATTCATGCAAGAGCCATCGGCATTACAGATTTGCCATTCCATATCTTCGCCCGCAAGAATCGCCATAGACGGCCCGATTGCATCATCGCTGGCATACATCCCGTCTATGCCAAACCCATTTTCAGCGCCATCGATGAACGACTGCTCGGACCTATACCTCGCAAATGATGCACATAGCACCATTGCAAGACCAACTGCAAGAACAACAATTACAATCTTTACGTAGCTCTTGGCCATCATGCCATCCCTCTTTTCGCTTGCCTAAGGAAATGCGGAAGAGGCTGTTCGTCGCGGCTTGTTTGCACACCTTTCTGCCCCGGTTCGGTTACTTAGGTTACTTGAGAGATCCTATATATGATTTTATCCGTATACGTAATATGAATTTTGGACATATCCAAATTGGTCAATAATTGTGAGAGCTTTCGCCTTCAGTGAATTGTATTGGCTTATCTCTCATGCAAATTAAGTCCCTGGCAGGCGTTCCGAAGAGCACGATATTCTTAATTTGATAAATGGTAGGAATTAAGGCATGTCCCAAAAATCTAATAAAAAGGAGCCCGCAGGTGCGAGCTCCTCTTAAGGGCACGAGATTGTAGCTCTGGCGCTAGTCCAGGTCGTCGGCGGCAAAGTTGTCGATCGGAGCGAAGGGGTCAGCCACGGGGACAACCGGATCAGCGACAGGCAGCGGCTCGGCGGCGGGAACGGTCACCGCAGGAGAAGCGGCAGAACCGACCGGCGTGGAGGCCATGAGGTCGGCCGGGAAGGAGTTCTGGGCATCGTCCATGAAGTGCTGGATGAGCTTGAGATACTCGGCCTTGAACTCCTCACGGGAAGCCTTCAGACGGTCGATCTCCTCGAGCTCGGCCTGCTTCTCGGTCAGGGCCTGACGGATGACCTCGCGGGCCTTGGCGTCGGCTTCATTGCGGATGCGCTCAGCGTTCTCGTTAGCGTCGTTGACGATGCCCTCGGCGGTCTGCTGGGCAGCGATCAGCGCAGCGGAGATCTGGCGCTCCTGAGCGGAGAAGTCGGGTGCGGGAGCGGCCACAGGAGCGGCGGGAACGGCCTGAGCGGCAGCGTCCTGAGCCTGGGCAAGCTGAGCCTGCGTGTCAGCAAGCTGCTGCTCGGTGGCAGTCAGACGACCCTTAAGATCGACAATCTTGGCAAGCATAGCGTCAACCTCGGAGGACAGCGTCTCCAAAAAGACGTCGACCTCGGCGGGATCATAGCCGCGCTTGGCCTCAGAGAAAGTCTGAGCCTGGATGTCTGCAGGGGTAATAGCCATAACAAGTCTCCTTTTTCATCGCCTCGGCGCTACACGCCCGACGTAAGTTACTAAGTCAGTTCTACACGAGTATACCTATAAGAAGCTGCAGAATCAGCCTCTGCACCAACTGCAACGCAATAATTGCAACGACCGGCGAAAAATCAACGCCACCCATCGGCGGAATAAACCGACGAAACAGGTTGAGCCACGGACCGCACACGCTATCAAGCACCGCGGCAATATCCTGAAGCAAACCACCCTGCTTCATGGGAATCCACGTCATAAAGCAATAGACCACAATGAGCGTGGAGTAGAAGTTGAACAGCGTGTTGACCAGCTGAACAATGGTGTAGATGTTGATGGGAATCTCCTCGTCTTGGGTTTACTTAAGGTAGCCGTCGGCGCGCAGCTTCTTGAGGTCCGAATCCTTGACCTCGCAGCCGGCGGGCAGCACCATAAACACGCGATCGCCCACCTCTTTGACCGTAGCGCCCAGGCCGCAGGCAAAGCCATAGCTAAAGTCCAGGACACGCTTGGCGACCTCGGTGCGAACGCCAACAAAAATCAGCGCAACGGGCTGCTTGGTGCGCACACGGCGGACAACGGTCTCGACATCGTCATAGCTCTCGGGACGCAGAACATAGGCAGGCAGCTGCGGCGTGGCGTTAATGATGTTGCTCGCATAGGCCGAGGCGTCGCTCGGCGCAGGAGCGGGCGCAGGTGCCGCGGCGCGAGCGCGAGCGCTCTCGGCATAGCTCGACGGCGTGTCGTAAGCGCCGGGACGATAGCCGCCCGCGACACTATCCTGAGAACGCGACGGCGGATTGTACGTTGTTGCATGACGGGAGTCATCGCCGACCAGCTGGCCGGAGCGCGTGTACACCGCTACAGACTCGGCCTCACCGCGGCGCGTCTGGCCCAGCAGGCCGTTACTCGGCTCGTCCTGGGTATAGAAGCCCTCGCCCGAGGCGCCGCTGTAACCGTTGTTCTGATAGCCATCGTCGTAGCCGTCATCGTAGCCGTAGTCGTCATCCTGGTCATAGCCCTGGTCGTAACCCTGCTGGCCGCCCAGGTGCATCTTATTTTTAATCTCGTCAAGGAAGCCCATGGTTGTGTCCTCTCACGGTTTAGTGCAGGCGCTCTGTAAACCAGTGCGCACTTCAGAGCCCTATTTTACTGCAAACTCCGGGCTAAATACTACCCTGCCTAGGCGAACGAGCGTAGAGCCCTCCTCAAGGGCAGGCTCAAAGTCCTCGCTCATGCCGCAGGAAAGCTCAGGCAGGTTCAAATCGGGATGCGCCGCCTCCAGCTCATCCCTCAGCTCACGAAGCCCCGCAAAGGTGCGGCGTGCCACATCCTTATTCCCCCGGGGCGCCATAGTCATAAGCCCCTGTACGCAAATTCCCTCAAGTTCCGCAAGCTCACCCGCGGCGGCGCGAATCTCATCGGGCGAAAAGCCTCCCTTCGACTCCTCACCACTCACATTGACCTCAATGAGCACACGCTGGGGGCCGGCGAGCTCGCCTGCCTCAATCTTGCGAACAGCACGGCTCGAGATCGCCTGCGCCAGATGCAGCGAACCCACCGAGTGAATCAGCTCGGCTGAGCCCAGCACCGCATTGATCTTATTGGTCTGCAGGTTGCCGATCATATCGAAGCGCACCTCGGGCAGCTCCGGATGCTCCGCCAGACCCGTGAGCTTGCGAACCAGCTCCTGCGGGCGGTTCTCGGCAAAATGGCGATACCCCGCCTGGATGGCGGCAACGGTCTCATCGACACCAACGGTCTTGGACACGGCAATGAGGCTCGCGGCGTCGTGGGGACGGCCTGCGCGATCGAGCGCCGCATAAAAACGTTCCAGAATCTGCTCGCGGCGAGCGCGCATCAAGTCCAAATAGTTATCCATTGCTAATCGCCTCCGCTGACAGCCAAACAAGTAGTCCCATGCTAACGCAAGAGCGCGGCCTCGCATGTGCAAGGCCGCGCTCACTTAGGTATTTACAATCTTTCGACGAACGGGGTTACTTACTCCTCGTCGTCCTCGCCATCGTCCTCGTCCTCAAGATGATCGAGCAGGTAGCGAAGACCCTCGCTGACCTCGTTAGCGGGCACCTTGGCAACGTAGCGAGCGTCGACGGCGGGCCTCAT
>URMR01000170.1 GCA_900548935.1 uncultured Collinsella sp. | reverse complement strand
GCCAGATTATCGAGCGTGGCACGCACGACGAGCTGCTGGCGGCAGACGGCTTCTACGCCGAACTCTACCGCAGCCAGTTTGCCCAGTGAGCAAGTCCGTGGGGCAAATTAATCAGGTTTGTTTGTCCCAACTCTTAAGTATTTGTTCGATACAAAAGCCGAGGCCTCGTGTTGAGACCTCGGCTTTTGTATGCGGCAACGGAGCTATCCCTTTGTCCCGTCTATGCTACGCCGTCGCGAGCGAGCTCCTCTGCCAGGGCTTTTGCCGGCATGGCCATAATCGTGTCGAGCTCGGCGTCCACCTCGGGAATATGCTTCACCTTGAGCTTGCGCATCAGATCGCCACGACACATCACGTGCATCGGCTCACGCAGCGCGCACAGGTCATCGAGCGGGTTCTCGCGCGTCACCAGGATATCGGCGGCCTTACCGCACTCGATCGTGCCGGTCTCGCCGCCCAGCCCCAGCAGCTCGGCATTGACTTGCGTGGCCGTATGCAGCGCGAAGGCGTTGCTCACGCCGACATACTTGGCAAAATAGGCCACCTCACGCCACATGTCGTACTGCGTCACAAACGGGCAGCTCGAATCTGTGCCAAGGCCCACCTTAACGCCAGCTTCCAGTGCGGCACGAGCGCTCTCGATAATGCCCGAGCACACGATGTCGCCGTTCTTCTTTTGCGTATCGGTCGAATGGGTCTTTTCCGGGTCGAGCAATACAAACGGCAGCGCCGGGCTGATGGTGCAGGTCACACTCGGCGCACGCCCCTCAAGCTGTGTGCCCGCGGCGCCGCGGTACAGCTCCAGAATCTCGGGCGTCAACGGAGCGCCGTGCTCAATCGTGTCAACGCCGGCCTCAAGCGCGGCCTTCACACCTTCGGTGCTCTCGACATGGGCCATGACCGGAAGGCCAACCTCGTGCGCCGCCCTGCACGCCGCTGCGGCAACCTCCACCGGCATACGCAGCACACCCGGCTCGCCCACCTCAGTCGCATCGAACACGCCGCCCGTTACGAACAGTTTAATGACGTCGGCACCGCGCGCATACAGGTCGCGCACCTGTTCGGCTGCCTCGGCGGAACTGTTGGCCACCTGGGCGAACAAGCCCGCACCATGGCCGCCCGGCACCGTGACGCCCGTTCCCGGTGCCGCCAGACGCGGACCCTGATACTTGCCGGCGTCGATAGCGTTGCGCACGGCGATATCGGCAAACAGCGGGTCACCCGCACCGCGCACCGTAGTCACACCGCTTGCCAGCTGCTGCTGGGCGCTGCCCTTGAGGATGTGGCGGACGATGGCGCGGCCCACCGGATTATCGAGCTTCTTCATCAGCGCGCCCGCATCGCCCGCCGAAACCGGCTTGCCCGAACCGCACAGATGCACATGCATATTGATGAGGCCCGGCATGAGATACGCCCCTGCCAGGTCGATGACCTCGGCACCTGCAGGCGCCTGCGCCACAGCACTCGGCCCCATCCACGTGATGACGCCGCGCTCAACGACCACGGCCATGTCGGGCTGCGGCTCCATATGTTCCGAACCATCCAGGACGGTCGCATTGATAAACAACGTGGAACGATCGGCAGACGCCATATCGAGCTCCTCCCTCACGATTAACTTGAACATTTGTCCATTATTACCTAGCGCGACAGGGTTACTGCGGACATATCGGTCAACGGGAGAAAGAGAGGGACATGAGAATGAACAGACCGATGCAGCGATGCTTCGGTCGTTCCAGCAAAACGTCTTGATCTGTAACAGATAGACCGTCTTTAACCTTCCAAATGTTACAGATCGAGATCTTTCGGCACCGCGTCCAACCTTTGTCTCAATCTGTAACAGTTGGGTCGATTTTTGGCCGTTAGATGTTACAGATCGAGACATTCTCCGGCCCCATCGTCAAACGTCTAAATCTGTAACAAGTAGACAGGTTTTCGGCCTCTAGACGTTACAGATTGAGATCTTTTAGCGGTAGCCAACCTTTTGTCTTGATCTGTAACAGTTACGAGGCCAAACGGCCCCTTGTTGTTACAGATCGAGACAAACCCGGCAGGAACAACCATATCCGTGTCAGTTGCACCCCTCAACGCCCATACCACTGACGCTTCCATTCCTCAGCCAAATCGGTCCGCTGCGAAATACCCGCTAGCCTCATCTTTTCAGCCAGCTTCCCCGGGTTCTTGAGTTCATCAAACGTGAACCGAAGCACCTTGTGCCCGAGCATTGTCAGATGAGATTCCCGCTGACGCTCTGCCACGAACGGGTCGACCGACTCCCGACCCTCGCCGTTCTGCAAGGTATACTTCCCCTTTCCGTCGAGCTCGCCAATCACGCACGTCCCGTCCTCGAGCCTCCAGAAATAATCAACGCGAAACACTTGGCCCGAATCAAGCGGATCGCGAAACTCCACCTGCAACTCCGGAACCGGAAAGCCGTATGCAATAAAGAACGCCCGAAAGCGAGACTCGCCGCCGTTCTCGGACAGCCCGTCCGCATGCGACGCAATCACCTGAGCTCTGCGATACCCTCGCCTGCCCTCGCAATCGACCTGGAGCCGTTCGCAGAGGTCGTCGCGCGATACGTCCCTTGCCCGCAATGCAGAATCGGCGATCGCCAACCCGTAGGAGAACGGCGCACGCAGCAGACAATCCTCCACCGTGCGCCAAAACGGCGTCACCCGCACGCCATCGACTTGTTCAAGCGCACCCGCCGCCTGCGGACGCAACAGCCGACATCCTGTACTCAACGCCACCGAACAACCCGTCTTGACCAAGTAACGCGGCCCGAGCAGATCATTCGGCACCTCCAGGCCCCACAAAAGTGCTGCGTCATACCCCCAAAACGCCCAATCGGGGTGGAACTCGGCAAGCCCCTTGATGGTCCACCGGGCCCGCTCCGGCGACGTCAATGCATCCCATTCATGCTGAAAACAAAATAGGTGCGATTCGGGCTCCGCAATACCATCTGTGCCCACATGGCGCCGCAGCCACATAAGCTCGGCATTGTCGTGCGTCACAAGCAGCACGTCTTGTTCAGCCGCCTCCGTGAGCCTGGCAAGCATCCTATTCCGCGCCAAGGTGTTACGTGTCGCCTGCTTGTGTTTAAGAACGGTATTAGACACTTCCATCACCACCACATCGAAAAAATGGGCCATCGCCGCTGTTGCCGCCGTCGACAAACGTCTCGATCTGTAACAGTTACGGGCACAAGCAGCCGCCAAACGTTACAGATCGAGACGTTCGCGCAGCATTAGACCTCTTTGTCTCAATCTGTAACAGGTAGGTCGAGTTTTGGCCTGTAGATGTTACAGATTGAGACATTCCCCCCCCCTGCCAGGTTCCAAACATCTCGATCTGTAACAGGTAGACGTTCTCCAAGCCCCTAAACCTTACAAATTTAGACAAACCAGCGGCGCTCAAGCATTCGTCTCGATCTGTAACAGGTAGACCGGTTTTTTTGTCCCTAGACGTTACAGATCGAGACAAATAGACAGGCGGCGGCGCTGCGACAGCCCACCCCTACTCCCATTCCTGTTCGTAGATGTTGAGCGACTTCACATACCGCCCCTGGGCACCCATGATGTCGCGGACCAGCCTCAGAAAGAAGCTGATACACGAGGTATCGAAGCCGTCTTCCAAGTCTTCCGGATGGACGGCACCAGGCCCGTCGACCGCCGTATCGCTCAGGCGCGCAATGTCGTAGAGGTAGAGCTGTCCCGCCGTCAGCCAAACATCGTCAACGCACGCGATGCGCACCGCAATCGCACCATCGCGCCAGTGCTCTTTTTGCACGATATGTGGGTCGTAGACATCAAAACGACGGTCGGTGCGCGTGTCACGCAGCGCGACCATACCAGTCGCAGAGTCCTTGTCCAAAATGCCAAAGCGCGAGAAATAGTGCGTGTCGCGCACCTGTTCGAGCCGCCTGAGCGAAGCGGGCGAAAGCGACGCCGGCGGCTCGTCAACATACAGCTCAAGTAGCGTCTTGCCATGGTAGTAGGGACGCTCGAACAGCAGCCAATCGGTAAATGCCATGTTATAGGCCATGATTTCATTTTGCGAGGGCTCCTCGCAATAGCTGAGCCATGGATCAACGATAATCTCGAACTGCTCGCGCGCCGACTCCAAAAACTGAAACTTGCGCAGCATCCAAAACTGAGCCATGTCGGCAATATCGTTACCGACAGATTCGGCCAGACGTC
>URMR01000169.1 GCA_900548935.1 uncultured Collinsella sp. | reverse complement strand
CATGTGCCGCCACGCGGCCGGGGCGAACGCAGGTCCAAGATTGTCAAAAAAGCGGTCGACGCGCAGTGCGCCGACCGCCGATATAAGGGGTCTGATGATTTTTACCAGCTAGGGCCTCTTACTCGTCTAGGAGATCCTCTGGCATGTCGTTGCCGTCGCCTAGGTCGACTGGGGCCTCTTCGGTGTCGGCTGCGGCCTCGGCGCCTTCGCCTTCGGGCTTTTCCTTGGCTGCCGTCATGCGAGCGACAGCGCATACGCGGTCGTTGTCGTCGACGGTCATCATCTTGACGCCCTGGGTGACGCGGCCGGTCTGGCTGATCTCGTCGGTCTTGACGCGAATGACCGTTGCACCTTCCGTCACGATGAACAGCTCGTGCTGCGGGCCCACCGTCTTCATGGCCGCGAGGTTGCCCTTGCGCTCGGTCATTTGGATGGTGTAGACGCCCTGGCCGCCGCGGTTCTGCTCTGGGTAATCCGCAACCGGCGTGCGCTTGCCGTAGCCACGCTCGGTGATGACAAACAGGTCACCGTTGCCGTTGGTAACCTCCATACCCAAAACGCTCACGCCGTCCTTCATGCTAATGCCGCGAACGCCGCTGGTATCGCGTCCCGTGGCGCGAACCTGGTCCTCGGGGAACATAATCGCCTTGCCCGCAGTGGTGGCCAGGATGATCTTGTCGCCCTCGCGCACACGGCGCACGGCGAGCAGTGCGTCGTCGTCCCTCAGGTTGATGGCGATCAGGCCATCACGGCGGCTGCGGTCGTAGGAGCTCATCACGGTCTTCTTGACCATGCCGCTCTTGGTGGCAAACATCAGGTACTCGTCGGCGGGGAACTCGCGGCAGCTGATGACGCTCGCGATCTTCTCGCCTTCCTCGAAGGGCAGCAGGTTGACGATCGCCGTGCCGCGCGCCTGGCGCGTACCGACCGGCAGCTCGTGCACCTTCAGGCGGTAGACCTTGCCCTTGCTCGAGAAGAACAGCACGTACTCGTGCGTGGACGCGATGAACATCTCATCGATAACGTCGTCCTCTTTGAGGTTGACGCCCGACACGCCCTTGCCGCCGCGCTTCTGGGCGCGGTAGGCAGCCACCGGGATGCGCTTCACGTAGCCGGTGTGGGTAATGGTCACGACCATGTCCTCATCGGCGATGAGGTCCTCGACATCCAGGTCCTTCTCGACACGGCTGATCTCGGTGCGGCGTTTGTCGCCGAACTTCTTCGAGATCTCACGCATCTCCTCCTTGATGACGCCCAGGATCTTCTCCTCATGCGCCAGCAGGTCCTCGTAGTAGGCGATGGCGCGGCGCAGGCCGTCCAACTCTTCCTGGATTTTGTCACGCTCCAGGCCGGTCAGGCGACGCAGCTTCATCTCGAGGATGGCCGTGGTCTGCTCGGGCGTAAAGCCAAAGCGTTCGATCAGTCGGCTGCTGGCCTCGGAGTCGGTCTGCGAGGAGCGGATAATGCTGATGACCTCGTCGATATGGTCGAGAGCCATCAAGTAGCCCTCGAGGATATGGGCGCGCGCCTGGGCCTTCTTGAGGTCAAAGCGGGTGCGGCGGGTGACAACGTCGACCTGGTGGTCGATGTAGTGTTGCAGCATCTCGCGCAGGCTCAGGCATTTGGGAACGCCGTTGACGAGTGCCAGGTTGTTGGCGCCAAAGGTCGTCTGCAGCGAGGTGTACTTATACAGGTTGTTGAGCACGACCTGCGGAATGACGCCCTTCTTGAGCTCGATGACCAGACGGATGCCCTTCTGATTGGACTCGTCGCGCATGTCCGAGATACCCTCGATGCGCTTGTCGTTTACGAGCTGGGCGATCTTCTCCTGCAGGGTGCCCTTGTTGACCATGTAGGGAATCTCGGTAAAGACCAGGCGGCTGCGGCCGGTCTTGGTGGATTCCACATGGGCCTTGGCACGCACGGTGATGGAGCCGCGGCCGGTCTCGTAGCTCTGCCTAATGCCGGCGCTGCCCATGATGATGGCGCCGGTGGGGAAGTCCGGACCGGGCATGATCTGCATAAGCTCGTCGACGGTGGCATCGGGATTGTCGATCAGGTAGCAGGTGGCCTCGATCGCCTCGGTGAGGTTGTGCGGGGCGATATTGGTGGCCATGCCGACGGCGATGCCCTGGCTACCGTTGACCAGCAGGTTGGGAAAGCGCGCGGGCAGTGCCACGGGCTCGGCGAGCGACTCATCGTAGTTGGGCTGCCAGTCGACGGTATCCTTTTGCAGGTCGCGCAGCAGCTCCATGGCGGGCTTTGCCAGGCGGCTCTCGGTATAACGCATGGCCGCCGCGCCGTCGCCATCGATGTTGCCGAAGTTGCCGTGGCCATCGATGAGCGGCGTGCGCATGGAGAACCACTGCGCCAGACGAACCATGGCCTCGTAGACCGCGGAGTCACCGTGCGGATGGTACTTGCCGATAACTTCGCCGACCGTCCAGGCCGACTTCTTATGCGGGCGGTTGGGGTAGATGCCGCTCTCGTTCATGGCGTACAGGATGCGGCGGTGCACCGGCTTTAGGCCGTCGCGCACGTCCGGCAGGGCGCGCGCCGTAATGACCGACATCGAGTACTCGATGAACGACTGCTTCATCTCGCGGCCGAACTCCGAGATCTGGAGCTGACCGCCGTTGATGTCCTCGCCAGCCGAGGCGCCGCGATCGACCGCGCCGAAGCTCTCCTCGAGCTCGCCGTCGTCGTCTTCTTCCTCATCATCATCGGCGTCGGGGTTATAGGAATCCGGATCGCCGTCCTCGCCTTGCTCAGCGCGGGCGAGCAGGCGCTTCAGATCATCGGGCATGCCGGCGTCGCCGGCCTCGCCCATACCCTCGTTGTTGTTGATATCGTCTGCCACGTTACCTCCTCATGGTTTGCGTGGTCCATTAGTTCCCTACCACGGAGACGGCTTTTCCAGATGCCGCAGATTCGCCCGAAAGAGGAGAGAAGCGTACTTGGGTACGCGACCGACGATTGAGGGCGAAGGTGCGGTGGCTGGGAAAGCCGCAGGGATTAGGCATCCAAGAATCGTGCGTCGTGGGCGTGTTTTTCAATGTACTCACGGCGATAGCCGACCTCGGAACCCATCAGTTCGCGCACGGCGCGGTCCGCCACCACGGCGTCCTCGATCGACACGCGCTGCAGGATACGGGTCTTGGGGTCCATCGTCGTCGAGGCAAGCTGCTTGGGGTCCATCTCGCCCAGGCCCTTGTAGCGCTGGACGGTATAGCCCTTGCGCTTTTTGGTAATCTTGCCGTCCTTGGCCTTGCCGTCCTCGTCGTTGTCGTCGGGGTTCAGGCCCAGGCTCTGAATGGTGTCGCGCAGGATCTCGTCTTCGGGCTGGCGGCCGTTGGGATACACGTAATGAATCTTGTTGCGCACCTTGATGCCAAAGATGGGCGGGCAGGCAACATAGACATAGCCGGCATCGATCAGCGGGCGCATGTACTTGTAGAAGAACGTCAGCAGCAGGATGCGGATATGCGCGCCGTCAACGTCTGCATCGGTCATGATGATGATCTTGTGGTAGCGCGCCTTGCTGATATCGAAGTCCCCGCCGTCGCCGGCGCTCGTCGTGACGCCGCAGCCGATCGCGGTGATCAGCGACTGGATGGTGTCGCTCGAGAAAGCGCGGTGGTCGCCCACGCGCTCGACGTTCAGAATCTTGCCGCGCAGGGGCAGAATCGCCTGGATGTCTCGGCGACGGCCGTCCTTGGCCGAACCGCCTGCCGAGTCGCCCTCTACGATAAAGAGCTCGGTCAGCTCGGCATCGCGCACCGAGCAGTCGGCGAGCTTGCCGGGCAGCGAAGCTGTCTCGAGCAGACTCTTGCGGCGGGTCGCCTCGCGCGCCTTGCGGGCGGCGTTGCGGGCCTTGCATGCTTGCTGGGCCTTCTTGACGATCTCGCGGGCGGGCTTGGGGTGCTCCTCCAGATAATCGGCCAGCCCGTCGGTCACAATCTTGAGCGTGAGTGCGCGCATGTAGGAGCTGCCGAGCTTTGCCTTGGTCTGACCCTCAAACTGCGGGTCGGGCAGTTTGACCGAAATGACGGCCGAAAGACCCTCGCGCACGTCGTCGCCGCTCAGGTTGGCGTCCTTCTCCTTGAGCAGGTTCTGTTTGCGGGCGTAATCGTTGATCACGCGGGTGAGGGCGGTGCGGAAACCCTCGAGATGCATTCCGCCCTCGGGGGTGTAGATGTCGTTGGCA
>URMR01000168.1 GCA_900548935.1 uncultured Collinsella sp. | reverse complement strand
CCGCTCAAACTGTTCGCAATAATCAATGTATCCATCCTACCCGCCCAAGCGGACAGATTTGCCCCACGCCAACAGATTTGATCCCTTGGGGACGGAGGAAAACGGATCATCGAGGGGGTCAGTCTAACCCGGTGATCCGTTTTCCTCCGTCCCCAGGGCATCAAAAAACCGCCCCCGGAAGAGCGGTTTTGTACAATTCGTTTTTTGCGTGGCCTACTCGCCATCCTCCAGTTTAATGAGGATCTTGCGGTAGCCACCGTACTCGCCGTTGAGCGCCTTGGATACACGGCTCACCGTGGTGGACGAAGCGCCGGTACGCGCCTGAACCTCGACATAGGGCTCGCCCTCGTCCAGGTAACGCGCGACTTGCAGACGCTGCGATAGATCGCAAATCTCACGCGGCGTGCAGATATCGGTCAAAAACGCTTGGATATCTTTCTCGTCGTCCAAAAGGCTAAATGCGTGGACCAGCTGCTTGACATCAGGCTTGTCAAACATGTTCTCGATATTCATCGATCACCGCCAAACCCGCCAAAAGGCATCGAAGTTGATACTGACATCGGGCATCGTTCACCCGTAATATGCAATAGGGCAACGCCTGTGGCTTTTGCCCGTAGCAGTTTAGCACACCACCAAACTAAAGCGACAAGACTCTCTGCCAGCGGCACGTTTTTTAGGACGAACGCCGTTTTGAAACCGAATGCGCACGCAAGCTCCACGAATATCTGGAACAATGGGTGCCCAAACAGGGCCGTGCCCGCGCATCTACCCGAGTTGCAAAGATGTGCGCCCCTCACGCCCCCTCCCCACGCCATGCGCAAGAAAGGATTCCCACCATGCGCTTTTTGCTCAACTGGCTTTTGACCTCAATCGCCATCGCGATCGCAACGTTTCTCGTCCCCGGCATTCAGCCCTTCGGCATGGCCGACGCGTGGGTCTGCTTTGCCTTCGTGGGACTGTTCCTCAACATCGTCGACTCGCTCGTCAAGCCGTTCCTGACGGTCATCTCGCTGCCGCTCACTATTATCACGCTTGGTATTTTTCAGCTCGTAGTCAATAGTTTTATGCTCGAGCTGGCCAGCTACCTGTCGGTCAATCTGCTGGGAGCGGGTATCTCCATTGCCGGCTTTGGATCGGCCTTTATGGGCAGTATCCTGGTATCCATCATGCGCAGCATTCTCGACAGCATCGCCAGGAACTAAAGCAACCGGATACGGACCGCCACAACACGCCAAAAGAAGGCCGTCCATCGCAACGATGGGCGGCCTTGTCATTTGTCAAGCCTCAGAAGGCAAGAAAATCTACCATTTCTACCCCGTCCCCAAATGGCAGGTGGGGCTAGATGACGTAGTCGTAGCCCTCGTTGGGGGCGACGAGCGCATCGAGCGTCACGCCGTCGAGGTAGTCGTTGATGAGCTTGTCCAGGTTCTTCCACACGCCGAGTGTAGGACACTCGTCCGAACGCGAGCAGCCCTTGCAGTCGCCATCCAGGCAGGCGACCGGCGCCAGACTGCCCTCGGTCAGGCGCAAGATCTCGCCCACCGTGTACTGCTCGGGCGGACGCGTGAGCACGTAGCCGCCGCCCTTGCCGCGCATGCCCGAGAGCATGTTGGCGCGCACGAGCGTAGCCAAAATGTTCTCGAGATATTTCTCGGAAATCCCCTGTCGCGCCGCGATCTCTTTGAGCGGGATGCGACCGGCTGCCTGGTGCTCGGCCAGATCGACCATAACGCGCAGGGCATATCTGCCCTTAGTAGAAACCAACATGTATAGTGCTGCCTTTCGGTCATTTAGTCCGTAGAAATTCTAGCCGAAAAATTTGTTTTGAAAATACCCGTTCCGGTCAAGATGGTTAATCGACTCGTAATAATCTTCTATTTCCTATTGCGTTACTAGGCTTTACTGTCTACTATGCTTGCCAACAGCAAAACGAACAACCTATAAGGTTTGTGGGTTTCGTTGCTACACACACCGTAAAACCACACGGTATCCAGTCATTTGAACACTTTGGAGGTTCATCATGAGCAAGGTTTACACGTCCATCGATCAGCTTATCGGCCACACCCCGCTTCTGGAGCTCACTCACTTTGAGGCCGATGAAAACCTCAAGGCCCGCGTGCTCGTCAAGCTGGAATACTTCAACCCCGCCGGGTCCGTCAAAGACCGCGTCGCCAAGAGCATGATCGACGAGGCCGAGAAGGCCGGCAAGCTCGTGCGCGGCGGCGACTACACCATCATCGAGCCCACGAGCGGCAACACCGGCGTCGGCATCGCCTCGGTGGCTGCGGCTCGCGGCTACAAGGTGATCATCACCATGCCCGAGACCATGTCCGTCGAGCGCCGCAAACTTATGCAGGCATACGGCGCGCAGCTCGTGCTCACCGACGGCTCCAAGGGCATGAAGGGTGCCATCGCCAAGGCCGAGGAGCTGCAGAAGGAGACGCCCAACAGCATTATCGCCGGCCAGTTCGTGAACCCCGCCAACCCCGCCATCCACAAGGCCACGACCGGCCCCGAGATCTGGGATGACACCGACGGCAAGGTCGACATCTTCGTCGCCGGCGTCGGCACCGGCGGTACCGTGACCGGCGTGGGCGAGTTCCTTAAGGAGCAGAACCCCGAGATTCAGGTCGTCGCCGTCGAGCCCGCCACCTCGCCGGTGCTCTCTAAGGGCCAGGCCGGCCCGCACAAGATCCAGGGCATCGGCGCCGGCTTTGTGCCCGACGTTCTCGACACCAAAGTCTACGACGAGATCATCCCCGTCGAGAACGACGACGCCTTTGCCACCGGCCGCGCCGTGGGCCACAAGGAGGGCGTGCTCGTGGGCATTTCGTCCGGTGCCGCTGTGTGGGCCGCATTGCAGCTGGCCAAGCGCCCCGAGAACGAGGGCAAGACCATCGTGGCGCTGCTCGCCGACACCGGTGAGCGCTACCTGTCCACGGCGCTCTTCCAGGACTAAGGGCCCGTCGCTTGTCGATAGGCCCAAGGCACGCCGGCCTCCCCTCTCTTCTGGCTGCCTGAGCCCATCTCGTTAGGGTATCCCACGAGACGTCCGAACTTGCTACAATGTCTGCGGCGCGGAACCAGCCTCCCGCGCCGCTTTTCTTTTTTGGCCACATGCCACCAAGGAGAACCTCCCCATGCACAACAAGCGCGTGCTCGTCGCCATGAGCGGCGGCGTCGATTCCAGCGTGACCGCGTACCTGCTCAAAAGCCAGGGCTACGAATGCGTCGGCGCCACCATGCGCCTCACCTGTCCCGCGCCCGATCCCGTCACGGGCATGAGTAAGGTCGACCGCGACATCGCCGATGCGAAGGCCGTCGCCGAGCGTCTGGGGATACCCCACCATGTGCTCGACCTGCAGCAGACCTTCGACCGCAATGTTATCGAGCGCTTCGTGACCGCCTACCAGGAGGGGCTGACGCCCAACCCGTGCATCATCTGCAACCGCCATATTAAGTTTGGCGCGCTGCTCGATGCGGCACTCGATATGGGCTGCGACTACATCGCCACAGGCCACTACGCCAAAACGAGTCAGGCGCCCGACGGCACCTGGCAGCTGCACCGCGGCGAGGACTCCAAAAAGGACCAGAGCTACTTTTTATATTCGCTTACGCAGGAGCGCCTGGCGCACACGATCTTTCCGCTGGCAGGCCTAGACAAAGAGCGCGACGTGCGCCGCATTGCCGCCGAGCAGGGCTTCATCAACGCCAAGAAGGCCGAGAGCGAGGATATCTGCTTTATCGCGGACGGCGACTATGCGGGCTATATCGAGCGCCGCTGCGGACATGCCGCCGAGCCGGGCGATATTGTATGGCGCGACGGCAGCGTGGTCGGACGCCATAACGGCGCGCTGCGCTATACCATCGGCCAGCGCAAGGGCCTGGGCGTCGCGATGGCGCATCCCGTGTACGTAACGAGCGTCGATGCCGCCAGCAACATTGTGCATCTGGGCGAGGCCGAGGACCTGACGGCCACAGCGCTCACGGCCAACGACTGGATCTGGAGCGCCCCTGCCGACCACATGGAGGCAGAGCTCACGTCCGGCGGCATTCGCGTGGGTGCCAAATACCGCTACCGTCAGAAAGACCAGGCAGCGACCCTTACGCGTGACGAAGACGGACAAATGCTACTGACCTTTGACGAGCCGCAACGAGCCATCGCCCCCGGCCAGGCCGTTGTAGTCTATCGCGGCGACATCGTCCTGGGCGGCGGCACGGTTACGGCAGCCATCAAATAGCAGCACCTCGCCCCATCCTCTCTATAACTTGCG
>URMR01000167.1 GCA_900548935.1 uncultured Collinsella sp. | reverse complement strand
CAGCGCGGACACGTTAATCATGCCGTCCTGGAACAGCTTGCCGGGCGTGGCCTGCGAAAGGTTGTCGGCCATGGGAACCAGCGCGTTGCTCGAGACATCGGACAGGGCATCAATCATGGTGCGGGCTGCGTTGATGTCACTGCCATACACCGGGATAAACGAAGCCGCCGTCCACAGCGGGCTCGAAGTCTCCGCCTTCATGCTGTCGCAGAGTTCATCGATCTTCTTCGCGTCGTCAGGCAGCGTCGAAAAATCGCCCGACGTGACCTTGTCCTTAAGGCCACCGACGATCTCGACAGCCTCCTTCGCTTCGCTCTTTACGGTCTTTGCCGAGTTAAGCAGCATAAAGCCGCTTGCGCCAAGCGCAACGAGAAGCACCGCGACTACAGCGGCAATAATGGCGCCGGTGTGACGCTTTTTGCGCTCGCCCTTGCGATGGCGATGACGGACCAGACCGTCAGAGGTCGAACTCGACGAAGCGTCGCTACCGTAGTTCAAGCCAAAATCGTAATAATCTTCCTTGGAACCCGAGCCCGCAAACTCGGCACCGCTATCATCCAGGCGGGCGAACGTGCCAGTCTCGGAGGCGCCAGTGTAGATCGTGCCAAGGTTACCCGTAAGCCCCGCGCCACCGGCAGAGGGAGTATTGTTGTCGGCCTTGCCGGCATTAACGTTGCCGGCGGCATTCGCGGCGTTGGCAGCACCTGCGTTGTTCGCAGGTGCCGAAGGAGCCCCGCTCGGCTGCGATGCGGAGGTTGCACCGCCCGCAAAGACATTCCCTCTTGCACGGCCGGTCTTTTTTGCCTTTTGAGACTGCTCGTACAGAGCGGTAAACATCGCCGTCTCGCCCGGGGACACGCGCTTACCGGAGCCGCCCTGTCCAGCGTCGCCCGGCGTGCCGGCCTTACCAGCCCCGTTCGGACGCGGCGGAACTGCAGGACGGCCGCTATCGCTGCCCTTAAAGTGATTACCAGCCATAAAGAAATCCTCGCAATTGAGTCGCAATGAAAAAGTCCATAACGTTACTAGTTTATGGCATTTTGAGCATCGACAGCTAAACTCCAGACACGGACATCAATTGGCGAAAATGCGGCACAACACCTTTTCTGTCTTGGCGGCGGCGTCAACTACACCGTAAGGAACATCATCACGATGATCATGGCAAAGCCGATAAGGTCGGTCGGCAAAAACACCGTGCCCAGCATAACGGCACTCGTGATGGTCGCCGAGACCGGCTCCACGGTTCCGATCAAGCTCGCACGCACCGAGCCGATGTCCTTGACGCCCTGCATATAGAGCATGTACGCCAAAAACGAGCCCACGACCACAAACACCGCGAGCGCCTCGACGCCGGCGGCATCGAGCGCCGGCATATGGGCCCAGGGCTGCACGAAGACGCACGAGACCACGCCCGCCGTGAGCATTGCCGAGCCCGTGACGATGGGGCTACCGTATTCGGGCAGGATCTTGGCGGGAATCACCGCCATGCAGGTGGCGCTCACCGCGCACATAAGACCCGCCACCAGACCGAGCGGCGAGATGCTCAGGCTCGTGGGGTCGCCGCCGGTGGCGATCAAAAACGTGCCGCCAAGGGCCAGGCCGATACCGATAACCTCGCGTATGCGCGGTTTGCGGCAATCGGTGATGCAGGTATATCCCATGATGATGACCAGCTGCAGGCACTGAAGGACCGTCGCGGTTCCGGCGTTGGTCAGGCGCACGGCCGAAAGATAACAAAACTGGTTAAAGAGCAGGCCAAAAGCGGTAAAGAGCAGCAGTTGCTTGCAATCAGCGGGCGTCGTCCAAAGCTTGATCAGGCGTGCGCGGTCGCGTGTGACAACCACAGCCATAAAGAGCAGGCCGGCGAGAATCTGCCGTATGCTCATAAGCCACAGCGTATCGACATGGTAGGTATCGAACAGGAAGCTCGCGCTGGTACCCGAGAAGCCCCAAAACGAACCGCCCACCAGCGTAGCCAAGACGCCCGTGATCAACTTGCGTGTCGAAGCGCTGTTCAGGCGATTGCGCCATGCACGGCGGGTGCTACGGCTGAGCTCGTCGGTGCCCTCGGGCACATCAATGTTCGATATATCGCTCATCGGCACCGAAGCCCCTGCGCCTTCGACCTGCTCGGCACACTCTTTGCTCATTCCACTCCCCCGAAACGGCCTGGAAACAATTCGGCTTACCTTACCACGGCGAAGGCATCAGCTGGAGGCTTGTCCGCTTATCGGTAGGACAATTCCGCAGGCGCCTTTCCATAGCTCGATACCGCAATGGCCTTGCATTATGCGACAGCCAAATCGCGGCAGCAGGCTCTTTTGAAATGGATACGACAAAGCCCCCGAATTCCACAATGTAAGCGATTTTTAAAAATGTTCTTGCCACCGAGTTCAGGCTCCGTTATATTATCCCTTGCGCGCTTGCGCACCCTTGATCGGGCGTTTAGCTCAGGGGGAGAGCGCTTCCCTGACACGGAAGAGGTCAGAAGTTCAAATCTTCTAACGCCCACCAAATGTTCGCAGCTCAGAGGCTATGTCCTCTGGGCTGTTTTGTTTTATGCCGCCAAATCCGCTGGCAGCTCCAACCGTCATCGCAACGTAACATCAATTCACCTGACAAATGGCAGCCAAACAAATTCAATACCCCAACATCAACAATAGCCAGGCACAAAACTGCGCCGCAAGCTGCTCCAGCCGCCCAACTGGCCAAAAGCAGACCATCTACTTGCCGATCTATTCATCGGCATAACCAATCAGTCCGCACCGCAACTTCTCAGCAAAACGCCGCGATGTCTGCGCCCTGCGGTATCCTTGAGCCACTTGCACCTGCAGCACCAAGGAGCCGCCATGCGCACCGAGCTCGATGTCCCCTTTTCGCACAAAGAAGAAGCCAAGGCGCTGGGCGCCAAATGGGACCGGACCAAGAAGATCTGGTATGTACCCAGCGGCGTCAACCCCGAGCCCTTTGCCGAGTGGCTGCCCGGTGTTGACCGATTCGACCCCTCAGCGCCGTATATATATCTAGTACTGGGCGAGCGCGAGTGCTGGAAGTGTCACAAAGAGACCTCGGTCGCGGCCTTCGGCATTCCCTATCGAACCGATAACGACGAGAGCATCACCATCGCGCACGCGCCCAACGAAGCCGGGCACATTGCCATCGACACGGCCAACGCCAACGCACTCGCCATCGTGCCCGCTCTTGGCTGCGTGCCGGGCGAGATCCGCGACTACCTTCATAAGCGCTGCGGCTACAAGCCCGTAGGCGCGCGAGCCTCCAAAGCCCCGTCGCTCGGCAACACGTGCACCAGTTGCGACGCGCTGCAAGGCAGTCGCTATCTGTTCGAGGAGCCCTCGTCCCCGTTTGCCCTCACTGCCATCAACAAGCTGCCGGCACTGGAGTTTATACGCGTCGAAGTTGCCGGCGTCTTTGGCGTCCCGGCCACGCGTACCAATTTTGACCAGGCGCTCTTTACCTGGGCACGCGACCATCACGCCGAGTTCCACAAGCAACTCGGTGAGGGGATTTATTTGTAGAGGCAAAAGACACTCACAGCCAACTCCTCCGCATCACCTATCCCCCGTCGCCGGCGTCGTACACGATATCGAGGCCACAAACAGGGCATTTCTCCGGATACACCGGCATATGAACGCCTGTCCGTTTTCTCACTTCGTCGCTGAGCCTGTCGCGCGCATCGATGAACCGAATGTCGAGACACGGTATTTGCGAGCCGCAGCAAGGGCAGGCGACGACAAACGGCCCGCGATCAACCTCTACGCTCGGAAACATATTGTTGTCGATAAGGGCACGCGGCAGCTTTCCGTACTTCCCCATCACGACATCGCCTCGCCAGCTCACGCTCGCTCCCTTCCCGTTATTCAAACCAGGAAGAGCATGCACCAGCAAGTGCGCGTGAGATTGCATTGCCACGCGATCCGATCAAACGACACGATCGTCAAAGAATGCCAAATTCTAATACGGTAAAAGCCTCACCTTTTCACGCTTCTTTTCCGAGCGATCGAACTCGATGCGATGGGCCTCAAGAAACACCGTATTGGGTCGCCACTGACGCTCATTCGGCTGCCTTAGCGTCGCATCCGCAAAGGAAGCGTAGCCGGTCTTATCCAGCAGGTACGATCCGCACAGCCGATATTCGCCGCAAACAGGCACAAACGAAATCAGGTGAGCATCAAATAGGGAATGAAGATCGCGTCGAAGCAGAATGCCGTTGCTGGCAACCTGCGATTTGGGTCCCGAGTAATTCTCGATATGTGCAGCCTCCAGAGCTTCGCTGACGCCGCAGTCCGACACCGCGCA
>URMR01000166.1 GCA_900548935.1 uncultured Collinsella sp. | reverse complement strand
CTTCCCAATCACCGTCATGGTTGCCACGGATGAGCGTCACGTTTTGGCAGGCAATACGCTCGCGCAGGCGCACAGCATCCGCCAGGGGCAAACGATAGGTAAAGTCACCCAGGATATAGAGACGGTCGTCCGCAGCCACGCACTCATTGATGGCATCGACGACCTTACGGTTCATCTCCTCGACCGAATCAAACGGTCGATCCATGTCGTGCAGGATATTCGTGTCGCCCAGGTGCAGGTCGGCGGTAAACCACATCATCGTCTATGTCCTCATTTCGCAACGTGTTCAACTCGTGCTAAGTATACAGACGCAGCGATACGGCGGTTAGCCAAAGAGCCCGCCGAACAGACCTCGGCGGCGCTTGTCTTGCTTTTTCGAAGCGTCGCCCTGAGTTTTCTTGTCCTGCCGCATCTTACGGTCCTGCTCCAGTTCATCGTCGTCGAGCAGCAGATCCCATTCAAACGGATCATCCGTCAAATCGAACAGGTCATCGTCGTCAAACATGGCAGCTTCCCTTACCGATTAGCGAGCATCCACCACATAGAGGCCAACGCGCACCTGATGCCACGGGCTGCGCTCGGGAGCAACCTGTTGCACGCGGGCCTCAAATACGTCCTCGTGGCCGTAATACATCATCAAGGACAGCGGGCCGACCTCGTTTCCCGGAACGTAGCCAAGTTTGGTCTTGCCATAGTAGATCGCAACTGCCTCGGGGTCATGGGGATTATCGCGCTCGGCACACAGCGTCAGTTTATCGCCCGCTTTAAGATCGCCCAGGACCAAGGCGCCATCGGCATACTGAAATCCTGCAATGTGAAATGACAGAAGAACACGTGAAGGCTCGTACATAGCAGCTCCTCTAACAGCCGGATAAATCGGCGCTTAACCGTACTGAGAAGCTTACGGGCCCGTGCGGACACAAATTCACCCGCTCGCACCTTTCACCCATTTGCCGCAACGCTTGCGAGACAGAGCGCTTGCAGATAAGATAGGAGTACGGATGGCACCCGTTGCAGCGGGTCTTGCCAACTCCGATACACGTTTTCATCGTGAGAAGTGGCCGTCTTCGCTTACGCGGGGGCGGCTATTTTGTTTGCACCTATCTCATCTGATTCTAATGCACGAACATGCGCACGAATTTGTGCTTCCAGCTAGCGTAGGGCGCATACCGAAACGGCACGTCCAGCCAAGTTGCCTTGTTCACGATACTCTTCTTGTGGCTAAACGTATCGAAGCTCTCGCGTCCATGGTACTGCCCCATACCGCTCGCGCCCATGCCGCCAAAGCCCATATGGCTCGTGGCCAAATGCATGATGGTGTCGTTGACGCAGCCGCCGCCAAAGGGCACGTAGCGCACAAAGCGCTGCTGAGCCGCACGGTCCTGGCTAAAGATATACAGGGCCAGCGGCGTCGGACGATCCGTAATAAACGCTTCGGCCTCGTCTAGGCTCTCAAACGTCAGCACCGGCAAGATGGGGCCGAAAATCTCCTCCTGCATTACGGCGTCATCGGGGGCCACGCCGTCCAAAATCGTCGGCTCGATCTTGAGCGAGGCCTCGCGCGCGGTACCTCCAAGCACGACCTTATCGGGATTTATCAGCCCGCGCACGCGCGCAAAATGCTTGGTGTTGACGATATGCCCGTAGTCCTCGTTATCGAGCGGATGCTCGCCCAACATGCGACGGACCTCTTCCTTGATGAGATCCAGCAGTTCGTCATGCACGCGCGTATCGACCAGCAGGTAGTCGGGCGCCACGCAAGTCTGCCCCACGTTGAGCCATTTACCAAAGGCGATACGCCGTGCCGCAACCTTCAAGTTTGCCGTCGCATCCACGATGCAGGGACTCTTTCCGCCCAGCTCAAGCGTCACGGGCGTAAGGTTTTTACTTGCGCGCTCCATGACGAGCTTGCCGACCGGAACGCTACCGGTAAAGAAGATCTTGTCCCAGTGCTCATCGAGCAGCGCTTCGTTTTCGGCGCGCCCGCCCTCGACAACCGTCACCAGGCGCGGATCAAATGCCTCTTCACAGATTTGCTTGAGCACCGCGCTCGACGCCGGAGCATATGCGCTCGGCTTGATGACCACGGTATTGCCCGCGGCAAGGGCGCCGGCGAGTGGCTCGAGCGTCAGCAAAAACGGGTAGTTCCACGGAGCCATGATGAGCGTGACGCCATAGGGCACGGCTTGCGTCTTGCACACACTCACGGCATTGGCAAGGTCGCACGGATGCAGGCGCGGACGACTCCATCGAGCCACATGAGCGATCTGATGACGAATCTTGGAAAGCGATGTGCCAATCTCGCACATATAGGCCTCGTCATGCGATTTTCCCAAATCGGTCTTGAGCGCATGGGCAATATCGGCCTCGTGCGCCCGTACCGCATCGCGTAAACTCACGAGCGCACGACGTCGAGCATCGACATCAAACGTGGCGTGCGTCTTAAAGTAGGCGCGCTGATCGCCGACGATGCGCGCAATTTCCTCGGTGTTCATGGACCCTCCTAGTTCTCGTCCTCAAACATGCCACCCGCGACGACCTCGTACATATGCTCGAGCTCCGAGCGGGCCATCAAAAGCGGAACGGGGTACAGCGGATTGGCCTCGGCATCGGCATGTGCCGCCATTTCGGGAATGTCGGAGCGGCGAATGCCCGTCACATATTCGGGAATGCCCAAGGCGGCGTTCATGCGGTCGACCCAATCGATAAATGCCTCGGCAGCCAGGCTATCCTGCGCGTTAGCCGGCGCGATGCCGGCCATGCGGGCGAGATCGGCGAGCTTAGGAGCAGCAGCTTCGCCATAGGCGCGAAGCATATGCGGCAGGATGATAGCGTTGGCCAAGCCGTGCGGAATCCCGTAACGCCCACCCAAGCTGTGTGCGATGGCGTGAACGTATCCAACATAGGAGCGCGTAAAGGCAACACCCGCCTTATACGCCGCCGAAAGCATATTCCGACGCGCACGCATGTCGTCGCCATGTTCATAGGCCTCGAGCAAATTGTCGTGGATGAGCTGCACCGCCTGTCGCGCCATCTTGCGCGTGTAGGGCGTGGTGCTACGGCCGATAAAGGCCTCGACAGCATGCGTCAGGGCATCCATACCCGTCTGCCCCGTAATGGAGGCGGGCAGGCCGCGCGTAAACTCGGGGTCGTGGACTGCAAAACGCGGGATGAGCACAAAGTCGTTAATGGGGTATTTATAGTGCGTCTCGTCATCGGTAATTACCGCTGCGAGTGTAACTTCGCTTCCCGTACCGGCGGTAGTGGGAACGGCGATAAGCAGCGGCAGGCGACGATGAATCCGCAGCAGGCCGCGCATCTTGTTGATAGGCTTGTTTGGCTGCGCGATACGTGCTCCCACGCCCTTGGCACAGTCCATGGCCGAGCCACCGCCAAAGCCGATAATGGCCTGACAGGCGCGCTCTCGATACAGGGACGCCGCTTCTTCCACGTTTGAAACCGTGGGGTTCGCTGATGTTTTGGCATAGACCGCAACGCCAATTCCCTTGGACGCGAGCGCTGTCTCGAGCGGCGCCGTGAGCCCCAGACGGGCAATTCCGGGATCCGTCACGATAAGAACCCGCCGTATCGAATGCTTTTGAAGCACTGTGGGCACATCCTCAGCGTGCTCCAGAATGCGTGGCTCGGTATAGGGCAGCACCGGCAATGCGATGCGAAAAACCGTTTGATACGTTCGGCACCAGACGCGGCGGGCTAGATGCATAAAGGAGGCTCCCTCATTTGTTGATTGGTCAACATTTGCTCGACCGATTGTACTCAGCGGCGGTCAAAGACGGCCTGCCAATCGTTAGTCAATCAACATCTTCATATCTCAAAATTGTTTTATTAAAAATCATTCCTAATAGGCTTCACATTTGGTTGCATTTATGGATAATAGAACTCGTCAAGACGCACGTCCGGAGAGGGCCCTTACGGGACCGGGCGAGCGCACAATCGCCATCGATCGAAAGGATCGAATCATGAAGTTTGTTTGCCCCGTTTGCGGTTATGTGGAAGAGTTCGACGGCGATCAGCTGCCCGAGGACTTCAAGTGCCCCCAGTGCGGCGTTCCCGGTTCTCGTTTCCTGAAGCAGGAGGAGGGCCAGCTCGAGTGGGCTGCCGAGCACGTCGTGGGCGTCGCCAAGATGGAGGGCGTCTCTGAGGACATCGTTGCCGACCTGCGCGCCAACTTTGAGGGTGAGTGCTCCGAGGTCGGTATGTACCTGGCCATGGCTCGCGTCGCTCATCGCGAGGGCTATCCCGAGATCGGCCTGTACTGGGAGAAGGCTGCCCACGAGGAGGCCGAGCACGCCGCCAAGTTCGCCGAGCT
>URMR01000165.1 GCA_900548935.1 uncultured Collinsella sp. | reverse complement strand
GAGGTCAAATTGTTGCGGAAAGGTTTCGGAAATGGGAGGCAAATCGCGGCGGTAGCGGCACAGTAGCTGCCATCTATTTACTACCATTACAAAACTATGCCGGATTACTACGATAAACCGCCAGTCTCCAACCACAACGAATTGCACTCCAGCAAAACCGCAGGTAGACAGCTTGTGATTTTCCGAAAAACAATGACGAGTTCTGAGATTTCGAATTCATCGTAGTAATCCGGCATAGTTTTGGGCAAAGCAACTTCGGAAGGGTGTCACCGCAGCCCAAAATGATCCGTTTTCCTCCGTCCCCCACGGATCACTCAAATGCCAACCCAGGCAGCGCTGCAGATTGAGGACGGACAGCGAAAGCGTTCCTAAGCGAGCAAGGTGGCGTGAAAGAGGAGGGCATAGGCCTTGTGGCCATGCCCGACGATTGAACGCCAGATTGCCGCTTAGGAACGTTTGCAGCGTCGAGCGGTTACGGCGTTTGGCAAAACGCCGTAACTTAATAAGTTTGGTACCTTGACATTCATTTCTCATGCTCCTAGATTAGTTAGGCACAAAACAATTCCACTACCTAACTAAAGAAAGGAGCGAAGCTTAGATATGTGTGTTGAACCACTCGCCTATCCACATGAACCCAGCGGCGACCCCTCACGGCCGGCAGACGAGCCCGAGACCCAGTCCAAGGAGGACCGTCTCGCCAAGAGAATCCTCCATGGGCTGGGGTTTTGCGGCCATTACATGCATTTTCACGGCGGCGGCATATCCGGCAAGGCGCCCATCGTCTGCCTGCTCGCCAAGCAGCCTACCGGCGAGCTGTCCCAACAGGAACTCGGCATGCACTTCGACCTCAAGCCGGGGTCCCTTTCCGAGATTCTGTCCAAGCTCGAAATGGGCGGTCTTATCGAGCGCAACCGCAATCCCAAAGACCGTCGGCAGCTCACCATCCGCCTAACCGAAGCAGGATGGGAAAAGGCCCGCGTTGAGCAGGCGGCCCGCATCCGCTTTAGAGAGCGCGCCTTTAGCGCCCTCACCCACGACGAGCGCGAGCAGCTCGCCGAAATGCTCGAGAAAATCCGCAAAACCTGGGAGGAACTGGATGATTAAAACCCTCATGGGCAGCATCCGCGACTATATGAAAGTCACTGTTGCCACGCCATTGCTCGTGCTTGGCGAGGTGCTCTGCGAGATGCTGATTCCATTTATCACCGCCAACCTGATCGACGCCATCAAAGACGGCGCCACCGTAGCCGAGATGCTTCCCACCGCGGGCTTTTTGGTGCTCATCGCGCTGACGTCGCTTGCTTTTGGCGCCGCCGCCGGCGTCACCTGCAGCCATGCGAGCTGCGGCTTCGCCAAGAACCTGCGTCACGATCTGTTCTACAAGATCCAGACGTTCAGCTTTGCCAACATCGATGATTTCTCGAGCTCCTCGCTCGTCACGCGCCTGACCACCGACATCAACAACGTGCAGCAGGCCTTTATGATGATCATCCGTATCGCCGTGCGCGCGCCGCTGGTATTGGTCTTCGCCTTTACCATGGCATTTATCATGGGCGGCAGCGTCGCCATGGTCTACCTGGTCATCATTCCGCTGCTGGGCTTTGGACTGTTCTTTATCATCTTTAAGGTGCGCCCCATCTTCTCGCGCGTGTTCCACAAGTACGACGCCCTTAACGAGTCCGTCGAGGAAAACGTCACCGGCATGCGCGTGGTCAAGAGCTACGTGCGCGAAGACTTTGAGAAAGAGAAGTTCGCGACCGCCGCGCGCGACGTCCAGATGGACTTCACCCGCGCCGAGAAGCTGCTGGCCTTTAACAACCCCATGATGAACATCTGTGTCAACGGCGCGTTTGTCGTCATCATCTACCTGGGCTCCAAGCTCATCATCACGAGCCAGGGCACGCTGTTCGACGTGGGCCAGCTCTCCTCGATCTTTACCTATGGCTTCCAAATCCTCATGAGCCTGATGCAGCTGTCGATGATCTTTGTCATGGTGACCATGGGCGACGAATCGGCCCACCGCATCACCGAGGTGCTGGCCGCCGAGCCCACGATCGCCGATCCCGCCGAGCCCGTACTCGAGGTCGCCGACGGCTCCATCGACTTTGACCACGCGAGCTTTAAGTATTCCGAGCACGCAAAACGCCAGGCGCTCGACGATATCGACCTGCACATTAAGAGCGGCGAGACCATCGGCATCATTGGCGGCACCGGCTCGGCCAAGTCCACGCTTGTAAACCTCATCGCCCGCCTGTACGACGCCACCGAAGGCACCGTGCGCGTGGGCGGCGTGGATGTGCGCGACTACGACTTGGACGCCCTGCGCCACCAGGTGGCCATGGTGCTGCAGAAAAACGTGCTGTTTAGCGGCACGATTGCCGAGAACCTGCGTTGGGGCGACCCGAACGCCACCGACGAAGAGGTCCGCGAGGCCGCGCATCTGGCCTGCGCCGACGAGTTTGTCGACGGCTTCCCCAAGGGCTATGACACCTGGATCGAACAGGGCGGCTCCAATGTTTCCGGCGGTCAGAAGCAGCGCCTGTGCATTGCGCGTGCCCTGCTGCGTCGCCCCAAGATTTTGATTCTGGACGACTCCACCAGCGCCGTCGACACCAAGACCGACGCCAAGATCCGCGCAGGGTTGGCAAGCTATCTGCCCAACACGACCAAGCTCATCATCGCCCAGCGCATCAGCTCCGTGCAGGACGCAGACCGCATCATCGTCATGGAGGGCGGTCGCATCGCGCAGATCGGCAACCACGACGAGCTGCTCAAGACGAGCGAGATCTACCGCGAGACCTTCACCTCGCAAAACAAGATGTCTGCCGAGGGCGAAGGAGCCGTCGAGGCCGACACCGAGGCATCCGTAACGCAAGCTCAGACCCAGGAAGGAGGCGAGGCACATGAGTAAGGCAACGACCGCCGAGCGCGCGCTCAACCGCAAGGGCGGCACCATGTCGCGCCTCATCAAGACGCTCTTTGGCTTCTACCCCGTGCTTTTGCCCCTCGTCGTTGTCGGCGTGGTGCTCTGCGCCATCATCAACTCCATCGGTGCGACCTTCCTTCAGAGCGCTCTGCAGATTATTAGCGAATCGTGGCAGTCGGGCGATTGGGAAGCCGCACAGCCCAAGATCGCACAGCTCGTGACCACCCTCGCCTGCATCTACGGCATCGGCATCCTGTCTTCGCTCTTCTGGAACCGCGCCATGGCCATCGTCACGCAGGGCTCGCTCGAGAAGCTGCGCGAGAAGATGTTCAACCGCATGCAGGACCTGCCGATCCGCTACTTCGACACGCACCAGCGCGGCGACATCATGAGCCACTACACCAACGACATCGACACGCTGCGCCAGATGATCAGCCAGTCGCTGCCCAACCTGCTCATGACGGTCATCGTCATCGCCACGGTGTTCTTTATCATGCTCTACTACAGCGTGTGGATGTGCCTGGTCATTATTGCCGGCGTCGCCTTTATGACCTTTATGACCAAGTTGCTTGGCTCCAACTCCGCGCGCTTCTTTATTGCACAGCAGACCGAGCTCGGCGTGGTCGAGGGCCATATCGAGGAAGTCATGAACGGTCAGAAGGTCGTCAAGGCATTCTGCCACGAGTCTGCAGCCGAGGCCGATTTTGACGAGCGCAACGAAAAGCTCTTCGAGGTCTCGCAAAAGGCCAACATGTACGCCAACATTCTCATGCCCATCCTTATGAACCTGGGCAACCTGCTCTACGTGCTGGTCGCACTGGCAGGCGGCATTTTCCTGGCGCTGGGCGTGCCCAACCT
This sequence comes from uncultured Collinsella sp., assembly GCA_900548935.1. Classification (GTDB taxonomy): domain Bacteria; phylum Actinomycetota; class Coriobacteriia; order Coriobacteriales; family Coriobacteriaceae; genus Collinsella. The sequence continues at coordinate 559 of URMR01000165.1, read as the reverse complement.
GAGCATCTCGGGCATGGCGCTGTCCATCGCCGTCGTGGTGCCGTTCCTCAACATGACCAAGCAGTTCTGCGGACAGATCGGCCAGATCTCGCAGCAGATCAACGCCGTGGTCATGGGCCTCGCCGGCGCCGACCGTATCTTTGAACTCATCGACGAGAAACCCGAGGCCGACGAAGGCTACGTGACGCTCGTCAACGCGCAGGTGAACCCCGAGACCTGGGAGTTCGAGGAGGCCGACCACCACACCGGCATGTGGGCATGGAAACACCCGCACCGCGCAACCGGCGAGATCGAGTACGTGCCGCTGCGCGGCGACCTGGTCATGGACAATGTGGACTTTGGCTACACGCCCGACCACGAGGTGCTGCACGGCGTGTCCGTGTTTGCCAAGCCGGGCCAGAAGGTCGCGTTTGTCGGCGCCACCGGTGCCGGCAAGACGACCATCACCAATCTCATCAACCGCTTCTATGACATCGCCGACGGCAAGATCCGCTACGACGGCATCAACGTCAACAAGATCCGCAAGGCCGATCTGCGCCGCTCGCTGGGCGTGGTGCTG
>URMR01000164.1 GCA_900548935.1 uncultured Collinsella sp. | reverse complement strand
TAGCGCTGGAAGAAGGGATAGATGAAGATGATGGGCACGACCACCACGACCGTCGTGGCCGCGCGCACGGTTTCCGGCTGAATGGTGCGCATGGACATATAGAGCTGCTGCTGGTTGGTGATATCCGCCTTGGCGTTTGCCTGGTCCAGGGTTGCCTGGGCTGAGGCGAGATTGCGCTGGGCGCTCGAGACGGCGCTGGCGTTGGCGGTTGCATCCGTCGGGGCGGTCGATCCGTCGACATCCAAAGTCGGTGCTGCCTGTGCGGCGGCGAGCGCCGCCTGCGCGTTTTTCAGGTCTTCCCGGGCGGCCGCGACCGCGCGCTTCGCCTCGGCAACGGCGTTATCGAGCTCATCGTTTTTGATGGTCATAAGCGCGTCGCCCTCGTTGACGCTTTGACCGGCCTGCACGTTGATCTGTGCCACCGTACCGTCGACAGAAGGGGAAACGACCGAGGCAGAAATGGGCTTGAGCTGTCCTTTTGCCTCGACAGTCGTGGTAAAGGTGCCTTCCATGACCATATCGGTAACAGGTCCGTCCGCAGATTGCGGCTGCGAGTTGAGTATAACGCTCACGATAATGGCTATTAGGATCATGCCGCCCACGATGCCAGCCGCAATGCCGCGGCGGACGAGCTTTTTGTGTCGACGTTCGGCACGTTTGGTCTTGAGCTTTGCGTAGGCCTCATCGTCGGATATACCGGAGCCGCCTTGCTCGTTGTCGTTTTGCTGTGCTGTGGGGGCGCTTGTGATAAGCGGCAGGGTTTCGGTTGCGTCTTGCTGCGCGTTCCCGATGTCGTCGGGGCCCGGAGTGATGGTGGGGACTTTTGACATAGCGTCTCCTTTATAGAACATACCGCGATAAGTATATACGCCCGCCGGTTGGGGCGGGCGCATGGGCATGTTTCTTTCAGCAATGAAAGGTAGGCGGCTCTGGACTTTATAGTGTCGCGTGTGATGCGCTATGAGTGCACGACCACGCACAGACCGACTTTGATGCAATCGTGCAGCGCTTTGGCATCGCTCGGCCGCAAATTAATGCAGCCGTGGCTGCCGCACCAGTTGTAGGAGTTGGGGTTATCAAAACTTGCATCGTTCTGCCAGGAGGCATCATGGAAACCCACCATGTTGCCCTCAAATGGCATCCAGTAGTCGACCTTGCTTTCGTATTCTGGCTTGCCGGTTTCGGGGTCCTTTTTGCCGATAAGCGTTGTTCCGCCACTGTTGCTGTTGATCTGCCATACGCCTTCGGGTGTGGCATGCCCATCCGGTCGTCCTGAGATGAAGTGTGCTTCCCAGACGATGGAACCATTTTCGTCATAGTATCGGGCATATTGCTCGGAAAGATCGACGTCGATGTAGGCCTTCCAGTCGGGCTCGCCCTTTGCGGTGAAGGTATCGGCCTTCTTGGAATACGAAATTTCGATGTCGCCCGTCTGCTTGTTGTTGATGGCGTCTTCTACTTGCTTGGCGAGCGTTTTGCTGTCAATGGACCAGCCAAAGTCGCCGCCCTCGACGGCGCACTCCTTTCCGTCGGCTCGTGTCCACCAGCGTGGTTCCTACGGTGTTAAAGCCATTGGCGAGGTCTGCTGCCCACTTGCTGATCTGGGAGGTGTCGAGCGTGGGGTTTGCAGGGTCTGCAAAGCTGATCCACTGCAGCACCGAGCTACCGTCGACCTTGCCGACCTCATCGCCGTTAAGCTTGAGGCTCACGTTGACGCCCAGGAAGTTGTTGGCGGCATCGCATGCGGCTTGAATCTGGTCGTTGGTGAGTGTGCCGTTGAGGGGCTCGTAGGCGTCGTTGCCGATCTTGGTAATGTCAACGGATTCGGCCAGCGTTGCGAGCTCAAGCTCGGCATACTTGATCACGTGCTTGCGGCTGAGCTTTTCGTTGGAGCGGGCCTTCTCCACGGTGAACTTGCCAGCTTGCTCGTCATAGGAGCTCGAGGCCTCAAAGGTGCCAGAACGACCTTCGTTGAAGGCATCGATGGCGGCGCCCAGATCCTCTTCGAACTGTTTTTGATCAAAGGCATTGGAGAGCATGGACAGGTCGACGTCTTGATCGAGGTTGACCTTATTATTGGCGACGGTGGTCTTGGCCTTGCCGCTTAACGACTCGACAAGGCGGGCCGGCCACATAAAGGCTTCATTGTGACTGATGATCTCTTTTGCGGCAGTTTCGCCGTCGACGATGGGCTCATCGGATTTGGGTTGGTAGGTCCAGCTAAAGTCGTCGCCCGAGACGGTAAGTTTGTAATGCTTCCATGCCGAGTTAACCTTAGTGGCGGCGGAAGAGGCGTTGGAAAACGAGATATCGACGCCGGCGATGGTGGTGTTGGGGTAAGCAATCTGCGAAAACGCCACGACGCCTACGATGTAGACGATAGCTACGAGGCCGAGGACTACGAAGAACGCTGTCTTGCCGCCCGTCTTTTTGCCCTTTGCGGAGCGTTTGTCGGCGGGGCCGCGGTTGTTGGAAACTCGAGTGTGCGAAGGGCCCTGGTTGTGACCGGCTCCATTTGCAGAACGATGCTGGTGCTGCTGATATTGCTTACGCTGCTGATGCTGGCCCTGATTGCGGCGCGGGGAGGTCTTTGCTGCGCCGTGCTGTTGACCATGGGCTGGCGCGATGGGACGCGGCGATTGGATGCCACCGGGCTGCCTACTTGGCTGTTGCGGATCGGGAATCAGTTGGCTGCGGTCGATTTGCGACATCGTGTATATTTCCTTCGAGTTTCGCTTTGCGGCTCATCGTGTTTTAACTGGGCTTGAATTATAGCTATTACGCAGTTGCTTGTGTTACGAAAACGGTGGCGATAAACGATAGGTGGGACATATGTCCCACCTATCGTTCACTTTGCTCGTTATCCGCATATTCCGCATTTTGCGCACGCCGAAAGCGCTGCTGGAGCCTGCGCGACGCCGCCCTTGGCCGTCTCGCGCAACGTGGCGGGCAGGGCGTGGCCCACCGATAGCATGACGTGCGCCATCTGATCAAACGGCACCAGGCTCTTGATGCCGGCGAGGGCGAGTTGCGCCGAGCTAAAGGCTGCGGCCACGCCGATGGCGTTGCGGTTTTGACAGGGCACCTCGACAAGGCCGCCGACGGGGTCGCAAACGAGGCCCAACAGGTTGCTCAGCGCGATGGAGCTGGCGTCGAGCGCCTGCTCGGGTGTGCCACCCAGCATCTGGACCAGCGCGGCGGCAGCCATGGCGGCAGCGCTTCCAACCTCGGCCTGGCATCCGCCTTCGGCGCCGGCGACGCAGGCGCTCGTGGTGAGGTTGAGGCCGATGGCGGCGGCGCAGTAGAGGGCATCCATGATCTGTTCATCGTCGAGCTGGAGGTGATCGGCGAGCGCCAGCACGCAGCCGGGGACGACGCCTGCGGAGCCGGCCGTGGGGGCGGCGACGATCACGCCCATGGTGGCGGAGCGTTCGAGCACGGCCATGGCGCGGGCAACGGCATCGGTCTGGACGGCGCCCATCAGGCTTGCACTCAAATCGTTGCGGCGGGTGGCATCGACGAGTTTGGCCTCGCCGCCGATAAGCCCGCCGAGCGAGCGCTGTGGATTTGCGAGAGGGGCTGTGGTCTCCTCGCGCATGACGTCGAGCACGCGGCGCATGGCTGCGATGGCATGGGCCTCGCCGGTCAGACGCACCTCGCGCACGGCCATGACGGCGCCGATGTTCATACCGAGCTCGGCGCACGCAGCGAGCAGCTGCTCGCCGTCGTCGAAGATCTCCTTGGCCGAGACGCCGGGGGAGAGCGACGAGGCCGAGCCCGGGAGCTCGATAAACGTGGCGTAATCGACATTGTCGAGCTTGCGCAGCATGGGGACGACGGTATCGTCGGGAGCGCCGTCGGTCTCAAAGACGGAATAAGCCTGGCCGCCCACCTCGGTGCGGTAGGTGCGGCAGAAGGCGATGTTGACGTGTGCGTAGGCGAGCAGGTTCGTGAGCGCGGCGAGCACGCCAGGGACGTCCTGGTGCGCCACAAACAGTGTGGAATACATGCCCGAGATGTCGACGCCGACGCCGTTAATGCGGCTGATGCGCATCTTGCCGCCGCCCAGGCTCTCACCGCGGACCTGTGCCGTGGCGCCCGTGTCATCGACCATGTCGATGTCGACGGTGTTGGGGTGGATGGAGGCGTCGTCGCCCTTGATGTCAAAGTGATAGTCGAGGCCCTGCTCGTGTGCGAGGTCAAAGGCCTGCTTGATGTTCTCGTCGTCGGTATCGAGGCCCAAGATGCCCGCTACGAGCGCGCGATCGGTGCCGTGGCCGCGGTAGGTATGGGCGAAGGAGTTCCACAGGCCAAAGGTGACTTTGGTGATGCGGCCTTCCAGCAGGCTGGCGGCAACTTGGGCGCAGCGC
>URMR01000163.1 GCA_900548935.1 uncultured Collinsella sp. | reverse complement strand
TCGAGGCGCTGCTGCGCATGATCAAGCCATTCGTCAGAACGGTCTGCCTGCCGAAGCTCCGCCTCAAGCTTTGTCCGGTCCCACGTGGGCAGATCGAACAACGTGAACGGCTCACGGGCACTGCCTTGCGGCGTCCAGACGATATCGCCGGTGTGGAACGGCGTGGGGATATCGACCCAGATGAACTCGAATGCGATCTCCCAATCGTTCTCAACGGGGCCGGCGGAAGGACAATAGACGGAAAGGGCCTCGCCTTTACCGTTCACCATGAGCCAATCTTCCCGGTGATGTTCTTCGTCGGCATCGAGCGGGCACCGGGAGATGCGTACGCGTGCCTCTGGACGGCTCGCCAGTTCATCATCACCGCGCAACGCCTCGGCACATTTCTCATAACAGCTGAATGGCGCGCCGAAGGCCCCACAAAGTTGCCCGTCGGGCACAATCTCCTCTTCATACTGATAAACGTAGTCCGTCCCACTCGCAAACGCATCGACGCACCGCTTGTTGCAATCGATTGTCCAGCGCAAAAAAGCATGGAAATCGGGGATGGCCGGCCTTCCAAGACCGGCATGGGTTGCCTCCAGCGAACAATTGGGCATGGTTCGGGCGATCTCCTGCCAAGCTTCGCATTTCTGATCGAGCGTGGCGGTCTTCGAAAACCAAACCAGATAGGCGGCCTCAATGGTGCTGGGTTGGAAGTCGATACTGCGCAGGTGCTCCCGAATGTCCCGGGAGTCGACAAAATCCAAGATGTTCATGGTTAGCTCCTCTTTGTTTTGAATCGTGCCGGCGGGGCTATCGTGTCATCGAACAGCTCCGGATAGCGGGTCTTGAGCCCGCCGTCTTCCCCTTCAAACCGCTCGACTTTTTTCTTGACCAGCGCCTGCAGCTCGTAAAGGCTCGACAGCGCAATAAGTGAGTCAAGACCCAGATAGCCGTCGAGATATGCCCGCACGCCGTACAGAATTCTTGCCTCCGGCTTGAGCGGGGTACGGCAGTATTCCATATCGAGAAGAAAACAACTCGGCTCTCCGATATAGACGGGGTACTCCAGGGGATATTCAATCTGACAGCCGTAGGCGTACATGTCGCTCGTATCGCCATTTTGCCGATGGTGCCTGAGCAGGTCATCGGCCTTATTTGCGGCGCATTCCCTGTAGGTGGAAGGCGGAAGCTCATCCATGACCCGCTTCGTGGTCCATGTCTGCATATTGAGAAGCAGCATGGGGTCGCCAGGGTCGCCGTGACGACAGATGATGTCGCCGGCGTGGAATGGCGTCGGGATGTCAAACCACATCAACTCAAAAGCGAAAGTGGGGTCTTTGCCCTCGCGTTCCATGTCGATGCAGCGCAGCTGGCAGTCCATGATTTCGCCTTTTGCGTTGAGCATGAGCTTGTCGGCGGCATAGTAGTCTTCGTCCGGATCGATCGGGCGGCGCGTTATTTCAATCGAGGTAGGATTCTCCTCCTCAAGGTCATTCCAGATTGCCTCGAAACATTTTTCGTAGCTGGTGTAGGGGCCATAATTGCACCCGCTCTCATGGGGACTTCCCGTCTTGTCCTCAAAGAAATACATGTGCTTGCCAGGCTGTTTGAACCGGGCGATTTTCTTGCGCTCCCATCTGATGACGTCGCGAAGAAAGACATGGAAGTTGGGGATATTGAACGTGCCGTATCGCCTGTTCATCGCACAATTGGGCATGTTTTCGAGAATCTTTTGCCAGGCCTCAATCTTCTGTTGCAGCGTCTTCTCGTTCGAACGGTCGACGATGAACGCCGCCTCGGGCGTGGTGGGCTCGTAGCCGATGTCCTTTAAGTGTTCCTTGATGTCGGGTGAGTCGAGAAACTCGAGAATGTCCGAACGTATGGCGTTGGCGCCGGCGCCGGCCGATGTGCGGTATGGCTGCAGGCAATCGTGTACGACCGATCCGTCCGACCATTGTTTGCCGTAGCTGGGGTCATCGTGCAGCTTTTTCGAGAGTTCGAGCATAAAGGAACAATCATAGGGCAAGTCGCCGATATAGCGTTCGGCGGTGTAGAGCGCAGAGGGTGTGAAATCGTCGAGGACGCCGTCCGTGAAATCCCTCAAGCGGAGATTGCCTTCCTCAACGCCGTAGATTTTGCTCGGATAGGCGCACCAAACCTGGCTTTTGAACGAACTATCGTAGTCGTCTTCGAGCACGATGGCGAAACGGGGACCGTGGTCGAAGGGCCGACCGTCGATCTTGATGATGTCGCCGGGGGCCCAGGGAGTGTAGAAGACCTCACCATTGGCACAGAAGTGCTTGCTATTGTTCCACGGCAAGTGATCGATGCTTTGATGCGGAGTCCGCTGATTCCGGCGGTCGCTCAAAAAGACCAAATCGCCAGCCATGGTCGCGGCGAATATCAGCGAGGCTTGAGCGCGCGGGCGGTCGTGTAAGTCTTCGGCGGTATAGAGCTTAATCTGCCAGAATGATTCGGACCAATCTTCATCGGGGTCGTCATCGACGTATTGCCTCATAAGGGTTTGAGCGGCATCCCAAGAGGCAACGGGGAAGGGGCCATCAAAGGTGTCGTGCCCTCGCTCCTCTTCACTGTAAAACACGCCGGAGACCAGCAAGATACCGCGGTCACGGTCACCGTTGTAAAGCATATCGAGTGCAGTGTCGAGTTGTTCGAAGCCGGAGTCGATCGCCTCGGCGTAATCCGATGAGACCTCTTTGCGAAGCTGCTCGAGCATGGTCCGTTTTTCGTCGAGCGTCTTGAGGGAGCCGCCGATGATTTTACAGAGGGAGCTATCTGCCATTCCCATGTGTTTGAACATATGAGCACGCAGCTCATCGTCCTTGATGCAACTGCAAACGAGCTCCCTGCCGGCATCGGTGATTACGGTATCTGCTTGGCTGTCCATAGCAACCTCCAATTCAGTCGTTGCCGTTAGCATCCATCAGAGGTTGTGCTTTGTGGTCCTATTAACGGGTCTGATATGAATCTCGCGTCAAACATACTTTTGGAAACGCACTGGTACATGGGTGTGCGCGTACTGAAAGGATTGCCATGGAGAATATGATGCTTGCCCTTGTGACGAATAGTGCGGCCGCTTTTCAAAGCTGAACACGAACAAACATTCGCATATCTAACTGCGCTTTGATAGAATCGGTATCGTTGGCGGCAGTTCCATGTGCCGGGCAGCGCCCTCCATTTGATGGGAGGTGATGCCCATGGCCGATTTGATTGATTTCGTGAGGCTCCTGACCGCATTGGTCTCGCTTCTCACGACGCTTATCGGACTTTCCGAGGCACTCAAGCAACGTTCGAAGCAACGAAAGACGATATGAGAAAGCCATTTGGGTCGCCTCCCCCGCGGCGCAGCTTCTTTCCGCGGGCTCGGGATGCCACAATGGGCTTTGAGTATCGGCCCGTGCGGTAGCCCTTACCGCACCTGCGGGGAGGAGGCTTCCCATGCCCCATGTTACCTCCATCGGCCTGGACGTCCACGCGCGATCGGTCGCCGCCGCGGCGTTCAACCCCTTCACCGGCGAGGTGGTGCACCGTGACTTCGGGACGGACGCCGCCGAGATCGCGGAGTGGGCCCTCGGGTTCGAGGAGCCCAGGGCCTGCTACGAGAGCGGCCCCACCGGCTTCCACATGGCGCGCGAGCTGCGCGCGCTCGGCCTCGACTGCGCCGTGGCGGCCGTCTCCAAGATGCAGAGGCCGGCGGCGGACGCGCGCCGCAAGAACGACCGGCGCGACGCCGAGTTCATCGCCCGCATGCTCGCCACCCACAACATCGTGGAGGTCCCGCTGCCCGATGCGGCCGTCGAGGCCGCCCGGGACCTCGACCGCGCCCTCGACGACGCCACGGCGGAGTACCGCCGCGCCAGGCAGCGCCTCAACATGTTCCTGATCAGGCTGGGCCACGTCTGGGACGAGCGCAACGCCGACGGGACGAGGAAGGGATCCTGGACGCGCGCCCACTGGAGGTGGATATCCGGGATCAGGCTCGAGGGGCCCCAGCGCGACGTACTCGAGTACTACGTCACGGCCGCGAGGTGCGCGGAGTCGGACCGCCGGCAGCTCGAGAAGAAGGTGCTCGCCCTCGCCCGGACCGACCGGTGGCGCCCGGCCGTCGAGGCGCTCTCCTGCATCAAGGGAATCGACACCCTGACGGCCTTCAGGCTCGCAGCCGAGGCGGGCTCCTTCACGAGGTTCCGGACGGCCCCGGCCTTCGCGAGCTGGTGCGGGCTGGTCCCGTCGGAGCGCTCGAGCGGCGAGACCGAGCGGCGCGGCGGGATAACCAAGACGGGCAACCGGCTCGCCAGGACGGCACTGGTGGAGTCGGCGTGGCACTACCTGACGTGCACGCCCCGCCCGAAGTCCCCGGCGCCCGGCGCGGACGTCCCCGCGGCGATC
>URMR01000162.1 GCA_900548935.1 uncultured Collinsella sp. | reverse complement strand
CGCCGTTTCGGTTTCAACCCCACCGGCAGATGCGAGCTTTTCTGTGTTGCTTGCAGCGTTGGCGCTGTGAATCCATACCAAATAGAACGCAAACCGGACAGAATCGACAAATCAAATTGACAAAACCGCCGGTACTCTTTACAGTATATTACAGTATAAGTAACCGACAATTCAACCGACAATTCGCGTTTGCCGTCCCCCGGACGGCCGCTATCCCAATCGTAGAAAGCGAGGAAACCATCCATGAACACGCCCCTTCACGGTTTTACCGAAATCCGGCAGGCCCCGCTGCCCGAACTCGACGCCACCCTGCATGAGATGGAACACGAGCAGACCGGTGCCCGGCTGGTCTGGCTGGAGCGGGACGAGGTGAACATGACCTTTGGCATCGCCTTCCCCACCCTGCCAAAAGACGACACCGGCGTCTTTCATATCCTCGAGCACTCGGTGCTCTGCGGGTCGGACCGCTACCCGGTCAAGGAGCCCTTCGTCGAACTGCTCAAACACTCGATGAACACCTTTTTGAATGCGCTGACCTTCCCGGACAAGACGCTGTACCCCATTTCCAGCCGCAACCCCAAGGACTTTCTGACCCTGATGCGGGTGTATCTCGACGCTGTGTTCCACCCGGCCATCTACCACAACCCCGCCATCTTCCGGCAGGAGGGCTGGCGGTACGAGTTTGACGCCGACGGCCAGCCCCACTACAAAGGCGTCGTGTTCAACGAGATGAAGGGCGCGTTCGCCGATGCGGATGAGCTGGAGACGAACGCCCTCAACCGTGCCCTCTTTCCCGACACGCCCTACCGGTTTGTGTCGGGCGGCGATCCGGCCTGCATTCCAGACCTGACTTACGAACAGTTTTTGGCCGCCCACCGCAAGTTCTATGCGCCCTCCAACGCGCTGATCTTTTTGGACGGCGCCGTGGACCTGGACGCCGTGCTGCAAGTGATGGACGAGGAATACCTGCGCGGCTTTGCCCGCAGCGAGCGCACGGTGTTCCCGCCGCTGCAAGCCCCGGTGGACGGCGGCGTGCAGCGCATCGAGTACGAGGTGGCCAGCGAGGCCGAGGAGCCCGGCCGCACCCGCCTGGCCTACGGCTTTGTGCTGGGCAGCTACGCCGACCGCGAAACGCTGGTGGCCACCGAGGTGCTGGCCCAGGTGCTGGCCGGCGACAACGAATCCCCGCTGTGCCGGGCAGTTTTGTCCCGCCAGCTGGCCAAGGACCTGATGCTGCGGGTGTATGACAGCGTAGCCCAGCCCTGGCTGCAAATGGAGATCACCGACCTGCACGCCGAGAACGCGGCCGCCGCCGAGCAGGCGGTTCTGGACGAGCTGCGCCGCCTGGCCGAGCAGGGCATCGACCGCGCCAAGCTGGAAGCCGCCCTGGCCCGGCGGGAATTTGAGATGCGGGAGCGGGATTTCGGCCCCTACACGCCGGGTGTGGGCCTGTGTATGCAGACGCTGGAAAGCTGGCTGTACGGCGGCCGGCCGGAAGCCAACTTGCAGGTGGGCGCGCTGTTCGACAGCCTGCGCGCCAAGATGCGCGAGGGCTACTTTGAGGAGCTGCTGCGGCGCATCTTCCTTGAAAACCCGCACAAGGCCAAGGTGGTGCTGACCCCGAGCCACACCGCCGGTGAGGCCCGCCGCCAGGCCGAGGCTGACCGTCTGGCCCGGGAGGCCGCCGCCTGGACCGAAGCCGACCGCACCGCGCTGCAACAAAAGCAGCAGGAGCTGGACGCCTGGCAGCAAACGCCGGACAGCCCCGAAGCGCTGGCCACGCTGCCCAGCCTGAAGCTGGCCGACCTGCCCGCCGCCCCCACCGACCTGCCGCTGGAAACGGCCACATGGGCGGGGATTCCGGTGCTGCGGCACCGGGTCAAGACGCGGGGCATCGTCTACCTGACCTTCTATTTTGACGCCGACGGCCTGCGCCCCGAACAGATGAGCGAACTCGGGTATCTGTGCCAGTTGCTGGGCCACCTGCCCACCCGGCACTACACGGCGGAACAGCTCAACGACCGCATCCGGCTGACCTGCGGCGAACTGCGGTTCTACGCCACTGCCTATGCGATCCCCGGCGAGACCGGCCGCTGCCATGTCAAACTCTGCCTGAACCTGAGCGCGCTGGAACCCAAGCTGGCCGCGGCGCTGGAGCGCTCAAGCGAGCACCCGCTGGCCGAGGCGATTATGGCCGAGTGCGAGACGCGCGGAATTGTCGCCCGCACCGTCGAGGACTTTGCCGCCGTGCCCGGTCGCGGCGTTACGGCGCGCGAGGGGCAAAACCTCATCGCCGCCGGCAACGTACGCCTGATGGACGAGCTGGACGTTGCCGTGCCCGTGGGCCTTGCCGAGCAATTTGCCGCCGAGGGCAAGACGCCGCTGTTCTTTGCCAAGAACAGCGAGCTTGTCGGTACCATCGCCGTGGCTGACGAGGTCAAAGAGACGAGTGCCGAGGCCATCGCCGCGCTCCGCAAGCTCGGCGTCGACGTGCGCATGCTCACCGGCGACAACCGCGTGACGGCCGAGGCCATCGCCCGCCGCGTGGGGCTGAGCAGCGAACAGGTCATCGCCGACGTCCTCCCTGCCGACAAGGAGCGCCACGTCCGCGAGCTGCAGGATGTGGGCGGCAAGGTCGCCATGGTAGGCGACGGCATCAACGACTCCCCCGCCCTGGCGCGCGCCGACGTGGGCCTTGCGATCGGCGCCGGCGCCGACATCGCCAAAGAAGGGGCAGATGTGGTACTCATGCGCAGCGACCTCATGGACGTCGCCCGCGCCATCGAGCTTTCGCGCGCCACGATCCGCAACATCAAGCAGGACCTGTTCTGGGCACTGTTCTACAACGGCATCGGCATTCCGCTCGCCGCGGGCGTGTTCTTCCCCCTCACCGGTTGGCAACTCTCGCCGATGTTTGGCGCCGCGGCCATGAGCCTGTCGAGCGTGTGCGTCGTGTCCAATGCTCTGCGCCTGAAATCCTTTAAGCCTAAAGTGGCAAAATAGGCTCACCATTAAGTCCATTTAGAACGGGTTTTCCAAGTGCCCGAGATTGCCCTGAAAGAGGAGCGACGCGTACTTTGGTACGCGAGCGACCGCTTGAAGGTCAAGGTCGGGTGCCTGGGAAAGCCGACGCAACAGAGAGGAATACCCATGCGATACACAATCAAGACTTCCGGCCTTATGTGCGGCCACTGCGACGCCACCGTCGAGACGGCGTTGCTCAACGTTGCCGGCGTGACCGACGCCGACGCCGATCACGAGACCCAGACCGTCCAGGTGGAGTGCGCCGACACCGTGACCGCCGAGCAGCTCGCCGCCGCTGTCGAGGCCGCGGGCGAAAAGTTCCACGCCCTATCCGTGACCGCCGCATAGCAGACTCTGCCTACTCAATCCTCAGAAGTTGCGGTGAAATACGGACTGTTGTGCCGCCCTAGGCCTTTAAACGGTCCGTATTTCACCGCAACTGACGGGGGCATCCGGAAGATCGACCAGAAACGAGGACCCGCCATGATGGCAGACCATAAATCGGTGACCCGCATGCTCAAGACGGCACGCGGTCAGATCGACGGCATTTTGCGAATGGTCGATGAGGATCGTTATTGCGTCGATATCTCCACGCAGCTCATGGCCACACAGGCGCTCATCGCTCGCATCAACGCCGATGTGCTGAAAGCTCACATCGAGGGCTGCGTCGCCTCGGCCATCGAATCAGGCGACGAGGAGCTCAAGGCAGCCAAGCTCGCCGAGATCGAACGCGTCGTCGACAAACTCGCCAAGTAATTGGTGCAAGGGAGTCAGGTTACTTTGCGCCATCTTGGTGTTCCGGGGACAGGTATATTTGCATCACATTGGTGCAGATTAACCTGTCCCCCTTGCTCTAAATCGGGTATAAAGGCGTGCAGCATATCGAACGAAAGGCAATTTGCATGAATGACTTTATGAAGGGTCGCAATGGTGCCGATGAACTCACCATCGTGATGGGTTTTGCGGGTATTGTCATCGCGATGATCGGATCGATAGCCCGCATCCAGTGGCTCAGCTGGATCGCCATCGCCGTCATCGTGATTGGCGTACTGCGCGGCCTGTCCAAAAATATCGATGCACGTCGCAAGGAGAACGAGGCCTTTGTCGCCGGCTCGGCTAAGGTCCCCGGCTTGGGCAAGTTCGTCGCCAGCTTGGGCGGCGGCGCTGCAGCAGCCAGCACCTCACGCGCGGCCGGCACCAGCAAGGAGGACTTTGAGCGTGCCAAACGCACGGCTAAGAAGATGTGGAAGGGCCGCAAGACCACGGCATACCTCAAGTGCCCCAACTGTGGCCAGATGCTCTCCGTCCCCAAGGGCAAGGGCAAGATCCGCGTCACCTGCCCCAAGTGCCACGCCAAGATGGAGACGCGCTCCTAGC
>URMR01000161.1 GCA_900548935.1 uncultured Collinsella sp. | reverse complement strand
AGCGATAAGCGTGTTCATCTAGGCCTCCTCGACGCACATCGGGTTTGCGGCGATCTCTTCGCCCGTGGCGCGGTAGAGCTCATCGATAAAGGCGACCTTAAAGCTTGCCGGGGCATCGGCGACGGCGGCAGCACGCGTGCCAGCGACGTTGTAGACGGCGGTGCCGCAGACGGCTGCCGTAAACGGGTCGGCGGCGCAGGCGTACACGGCCAGCACGCCGCCCTGCGAGCAGCCGCAGCCGGTGATCTTGGACATGAGCGGGCTGCCGCCGTGGGACTTGGCCACGGTCGTGCCGTCGGTAATCAGGTCGACCGTATCGGTGGTGTCGACGCCGCGTACACGGCTCAGGTCGGCGGCCTCGCCCTCAAGACCCCACAGGCCGGCGAGTGCGATGATCTCGGAGGCGTTGCCGCGTACGATGGCGGGCTTGTACTGCTTGAGCTCGTTTACCAGCTGGGTGCGCAGACTACCGATACCCAGGCCCACCGGATCGAGCACCCAGGGCTTGCCGGCGTCGTGTGCCGCCTTGGCCGCGCGGGGAATCGTCTGCTCGTAGATGGGGAAGAGCGTGCCCATATTGAGATAGATGGCGCCGCCGCCGGAAACGAGCGCCTCGCCCTCGTCGGGCAGATAGACCATGGCGGCCGATCCGCCCACGGCGAGCTGTGCGTTGGCGACAAAGTCGATCGTCACCGTGTTGGTGATGGAGCCGGCCATCGGATTGGTAGCGCGAATCTCCTCCACGGCCTTGACCATATGTTGCTTAAGCTGTTCCGAATCAATCACTGCACATGCCTCCTTGGCATAGAAAAGGGGCGCTGTGCATAGACAGCGCCCCTGTAAAGGCGGCATGCTCCCTACGCCAGCATTAACTGACAGGTTCAAAGGATTGGGCCCCATGCCCTCTCAGCCTTGTGGTTTGCACCGCCGGCACTCCCGCATCGAATCTGTTGTTCCCTATACTAACGCACCTGCCAAAAAGGGACAGGTTTATTTTGGCAGGTCGTTACAATAGGTAGGACCGATACGAATGGGGGCCTTATGATTAAACTTGTGCTGACCGATATGGACGATACGCTGATTCCAGCCGGGCATGACGGCGCCAGCGACTACGCCATCGAGGGCATTCATGCCATGCAGGCGGCGGGTCTGCACTTTGGCCCGGTTTCGGGTCGCCAGCCGTCCGCGATGGGCTGGATGTTCAAAAATCGTTCCGAGTGCTTCTCGACCGGTGCGTTCTGTAACGGCCAGGTGATGTTTGTCGACGGCGAGGTTGTTGCCTCCCGTGCGAGCGACAACGGTGCCCTCATGCGCCTTGCCGACTATCTTGAGCAAGAGACCGACGATACCTATCTGAAGGTCTATAGCCTGGGCGATGACTTTTGGGGCAACGATGCCTATTGCGTGACGAGTGATCCCGAGCGCGTTCGTCGCGCCATGGAGTCGGGCGGCAACGCATGGCTCAAAGGCGAAGAGGCCCCGTGCCGTCCTGTTGTCGATGACGCGCCGGTGTTCAAGGCGAATATCTGGAGCGCCCGCTCGCGCGAAGAGCTTGCCGAGCTGCGTGAGCGCGTTGCCGCCGAGGTGCCGGAACTCTCGCTTGTGTTTCCCAACAACCGAGTGCGCCTGTTCGACATCCTTCCGGCTGGTTGGGACAAGGGCTGCGCTGCGCTGGAGCTGGCGCGCGCTTTGGACCTGACGCCCGACGAGGTGGCCGTATTCGGTGATTCCGATAACGACCTGCCCATGATCGATGCCGTTCCCAACTCCGTTGCAGTCGCCAATGCCAACGAGGCCGTCACTGCTGCCGCGCGCTGGCATATCGGCGCTGCGGCAGACGATGCGGTTGCCGGGGCTCTGCATCAGATTGCCGCCTGCGCCGCGACGGGGGAGATGCCGCCGTTTATGCGCCAGATGGACGCGGCGGGTCTTGGCATCATGAACGTCTAGGGAGAAGGCTATGAAGCTTCAGCAGCTCAGGTATGTCGTCAAAGTTGCCGAATGCGGCAGCATCACCGAGGCCTCGCGCCGGCTCTTTGTGTCGCAGCCTTCGATTACCGCATCGATTCGCGATCTCGAAAACGAGATGGGCGTGCACATCTTTGAGCGCACTAACAAGGGCGTCGTTGTGTCCGAGGAAGGTGAGACCTTCTTGGGCTATGCGCGCCAGGTACTCGACCAGGCTGACCTGCTCGAGGGCAAGTACAAGGGCGCATCCGAGCAGGTGCCGCACTTTAGTGTGAGCTGCCAGCATTATTCCTTTGCCGTTAACGCGTTTGTTGACGTGATTCGTGAGTTCGATGCCGCGCGCTACGACTTTACCCTGCGCGAGGAGCAGACTCACGAGATTATCGAGGACGTCGCGCATATGAAAAGCGAACTCGGCATCCTGTACCTGTCCGAGCACAATCGCGAGGTCATCGAGCGCATGCTGGCGGCCAACGAGCTCGTGTTCGAAGGACTCTTCTGCGCCACACCGCACGTTTTTGTGTGTGCAGACCATCCGCTGGCGGGCCGCTCCAGCGTGACGCTCGAGGACCTGGAGGACTATCCCTTCCTGTCCTACGAGCAGGGCAGCTACAACTCGTTTTACTATTCCGAGGAACTGACCTCGACGTTTGAGCGCCGCAAGAATATCCGCGTGCGCGACCGTGCGACGTTGTTCAACCTGGCCATGGGCCTCAACGGCTACACGGTGTGCTCGGGCGTGATTAGCCACGAACTCAACGGCCCCGGCATTATCTCGATTCCGCTCGATGTGGATGAGTACATGGAGATCGGCATCATCACGCGCAAGAACACGACGCTCACGCGCTACGGTCGGGCCTATATCGACGCGATTCGTCAGCATATCTAGGGTGCTGTGCTCCGCACGGTTCAAGTCTCTTTATGGCAGTCCAGACTGATATAGGAAACATCTATATCAAACTGTTATAAACATATATTTTACGATGGCCACATGAGCGCTCATACTCTGTCTCGGTAAAGCAACCAATGCAAAGGGAGATATCTATGAGCACTTTGATTCAACCGAACGCGCCGTTTCGCGCCGATATCGTCGGCAGTTTTCTTCGTCCACGGGCTGTTAAGGATGCACGTGCCGCCTATGCCGCGGGCACACTCGACGCCGCCGGCCTTAAGGCCGTCGAGGACGATGCCATTCGCGATTTGGTGGACAAGCAGAAGGCCGCCGGCCTGCAGGTTATCACCGATGGCGAGTTTCGCCGCAGCTACTGGCACCTCGATTTTATGTGGGGACTCAGCGGTATTGAGCGTCGTACCTCGCGCACGGGCTATATGTTCCACGATGAGGAGACTACCGCCGACACCGCCGTGGTGACCGGTCCCATTAGCGGCGAGAACCATCCGTTCGTCGAGCACTTTAAGTTTGTCAAGGCGCTCGAGGGGGAGGGCCACGTTGCACGCCAGACCATCCCGGCGCCTATCCAGACGTTCTCTGAGGTCACGCTCGATCGCTGCGACGGCCAGCAGGAGAGCCTGCGCGCTGTCTATAAGACCGATGAGGAACTTGCCGACGCCATTGCGGCCGCTTATCGCACGGTGATCGCCGACCTGTACGCAGCAGGCTGCCGCAACATCCAGTTTGATGACTGCACCTGGGGCATCTACTGCGATACCGATTTTGTCGCCAAAACCGGCATGAGCCCGGTTGACCTGCAAAAGGTGAGCGAGCTGGGCGTGGCGCTCAACAACGCCGCCATCGAGGGCAAGCCCGACGATCTGGTTATCAACACGCACGTGTGCCGCGGCAACTACCACTCCACCTATGCCTTTGAGGGCGGCTACGATCCCATCGCGCCGTACCTGTTCGCACATGAGAATGTCGATGCGTTCTATCTGGAGTTCGACACGCCGCGCGCCGGCGGTTTTGAGCCGCTCAAGTACGTTGCCCCGGGCAAGAAGGTCGTGCTGGGCTTGGTAACCACCAAGGCGGCTGAGCTTGAGGACGAAGACGTTATCGTCGAACGTATCCACGAGGCCGCTAAGTATGTGCCGCTCGAGAACCTGTATCTGTCGCCTCAGTGCGGCTTTGCCAGCTGCGAGATTGGCAACAAGCTGACCGAGGATGAGCAATGGGCAAAGATCGCGCTGGTCAAGCGCATTGCCGAGCGCGTTTGGAAATAGCGCTAGTGTTTGCAGGTGGCGGCGCGTGCGAGGCATTGCGTATCGCGTACAATGGTTCGGATCGTATCGTTCGGGCAGGTTATCCGATATGCCTGATCGCCCTTCCATTCGAAAGGACATCCATGTCCCAGTCCTCGATGCCCACCGTATCTGAACTCGAGGAGACTGTCGAATAGTAGCTGCGTTCAGCCAAATTAAAAATGGCGTCCATGCGTGTGTACGCGTGGACGCCATTTTTAATGCGTCAGTATCCAGTGGATGCCGC
>URMR01000160.1 GCA_900548935.1 uncultured Collinsella sp. | reverse complement strand
CTGGTCGAGGGCATTCTGCCCGAGGACCCCGTTGCCTTCGCAGCAGCTGTTTGCAACTTGATGTAGTTAGGTATTTACGCGGTTTTACCAAACCGCGTAACGGCTCGACGCTGCCCTCAGTTCCGCCGTTCTAACGAACGGCGGACCAGTCGACGCTGCGCGGGCGCCAGAGCGACAACTTGTCATTCAAAGAGGACGGCATGACCAGAAGGTCTATGCCGTCCTCTTTTCATGCCAATTTGTTCGCTCTGGTGGGCGCTCGCTGTCGGTGCCAAAACATCGGCATTGCCATGATCCAAGGTAGTCATTGGGGACGTTCTTAAACGACTACATAGCATGAGAGTGGATAATCTCCCGGTTTGAGTCTGCATTCAAGCTCAAAGTGGGAGATTATCCACTCTCATTTGCTATGCGTCCGAAAATCCACGCTCGTTTGTTTTCTGCCTACATTTGGAGGAAGAGCTCGTGGAGGCGGGTGTCGTCGTCGAGCTCGGGGTGGAAGGTGACACCGAGCTGTTTGTCTTGACGGGCGGCGACGATACGGCCATCGACTTCGGCCAAGGCCTTGGCATTGCCGTGCACCTTGACGATGCGGGGTGCACGGATAAACGTTAACGGCACTTCACCTTCGATACCTCCTACCCGCCCCTTGGTGCGAAAGCTGCCGAGCTGTCTGCCATAGGCATTACGCTCAACGAGCACATCCATGGTTGCCAGGCGCGGCGTGCCCTTATCGTCATGGGCGGCAAGGTCGTGAGCCAGTAGAATCAGGCCGGCGCAGGTGCCCAGGACCGGCGTGCCTTCAGCGATACGGGCACGAAGCTCCTCGAGCATCCCCAGTTCGTCAAGCAGCTTGCCCTGAACGGTGGACTCGCCGCCAGGGAGGACCAGGCGATCAAAGTTCTGCCGCAAATCGGCCGCCTGCCTCAGCTCAATATAGTGTGCGCCCAGCTCGGATAGTCTTGCCTCGTGCTCGGCAAAAGCGCCTTGGACCGCCAGCACGGCGACCGTTTGGTCTGCATAATCGCTCATGTGCGAGCCTTTCTGCTGGACTAGCGCCCGCGCTCTTCCATGATAATCTCGATCTCGTCGGCGTTGATGCCCACCATGGCCTCGCCCAGGTCCTCTGAAAGCTCGGCAATGAGCTTGGCATCGGTGAAGTTTGCCACGGCCTTGACGATGGCGGCTGCGCGCTTGGCGGGGTCGCCGCTCTTAAAGATGCCCGAGCCCACAAAGACGCCTTCGGCGCCCAGCTGCATCATCAGCGCGGCGTCGGCGGGGGTCGCTACGCCGCCGGCGGCAAAGTTCACAACGGGAAGCCTGCCCGTGGCATGGACCTCGCGCACCAGCTCGACCGGAACCTGCAGTTGCTTGGCTGCCTCAAAGAGCTCGTCGTCGCGCAGGGCAACAACGTCGCGGATCTGTTTTTGGATCTTGCGCATATGGCGCACAGCCTGGACGACGTCGCCCGTGCCCGGCTCGCCCTTGGTGCGAATCATCGTGGCGCCCTCGGCAACACGGCGCAACGCCTCGCCCAGATCGCGGGCGCCGCAGACAAACGGGACGTCAAACTGGGTCTTGTCGATGTGGTAGACATCGTCGGCGGGGGAGAGAACCTCGGACTCATCGATGTAGTCGATCTCGATAGCCTGAAGGACCTGAGCCTCGACGATATGACCGATGCGGCACTTGGCCATGACGGGGATGGAGACGGCCTCCTGGATGCCCTTGATCATCTTGGGGTCGCTCATGCGCGAGACGCCGCCTGCGGCACGGATGTCGGCCGGAATGCGCTCGAGTGCCATGACGGCGCAGGCGCCCGCCTCTTCGGCGACGCGTGCCTGCTCGGGCGTGGTGACGTCCATGATGACGCCGCCCTTGAGCATCTGCGCGAGCTCGCGATTGAGTTTGACACGATCGGCCTTGCTGGTCTGTTCTGCCATGGTTGCTCCCTTGGTTGGCATGTGCATTGCTTGACGGAATATCCTATCGGGGAGCTGGGTATGGCGAAATACTCAGTTTTCGAGATAATAACAAGGTCAGACTAATACCAGATTGAATGACTTAATAAGGTCAGGTGATAAACTCATGCTTGACTACAATTTGGAAAAACGCGGCGAAGCATCGCTCTATGAGTATGTTTACCAGCAAATTCGAGATGATATTGTTGCTGGCCGTATTGCGGCGGGGGGGCATCTGCCGTCTAAGCGCGCCTTTGCCAGTCATCTGGGAATCAGTGTCATTACTATCGAAAATGCATATAGCCAGTTACTTGCCGAGGGCTATATTTGCTCAATGCCGCGTCGTGGCTACTACGCTTGCGAGCTTCCGGATGCACCGGTTTTGCCTTTGGCTACGGGGAACATCGACCGAGATGCCGTCTCTGTGGACCCCGGTGTGCATGTTGCCAATGGACGGGTCGAGCGATTTGATGCTCTTTCTCCTTCCGCTTTGGAAGCGGCGCGGCTTTGGCAAAGCGCGCTACGGGCGACGCTGACATCTGAAGACGAACGCGAAATCTTTTCGCCCGCACCGGCACAGGGCACCGCTCGGCTACGACGCGCAATTGCTCACCACCTGCGTGGGACAAGGGGCATGAATGTCGACCCCAACAACATCGTTATCGGTGCGGGCGCCCAGCTGCTCGATACCATGTTGGTTCAGTTGCTTGGCGCTGACAAGGTGTATGCCGTTGAGGACCCGGGCTATTTGCGCCTGACGCGCATCTATCAGGCTATGGGTTGCAAAGTTCGGCATATCCCGTTGGATGATGACGGCGTGGACCTGAGTGCTCTGCAGAAAACCGGGACCGATGTCCTTCACCTGATGCCATCCCATCAGTATCCGACCGGCCTTGTGACGAGTATTGCGCGTCGCTATGCGCTACTGAGCTGGGCCGCCGAGCGACCAGGTCGGTACCTCATCGAAGATGACTTTGATTGTGAGTTTCGCCTTGCCGGCAAGCCAATTCCCGCGCTCGCGTCGA
Organism: uncultured Collinsella sp.; assembly: GCA_900548935.1. Classification (GTDB taxonomy): domain Bacteria; phylum Actinomycetota; class Coriobacteriia; order Coriobacteriales; family Coriobacteriaceae; genus Collinsella. Next base: position 1,450 of record URMR01000160.1, on the reverse strand, counting down.
TCGATGCCTCCCAGTCGGTTATCTACACCAACACGTTTTCGAAGAGCCTGTCATCGGCGTTGCGTCTAGCGTACATGGTGCTGCCCGATGAGCTGATGGAGCGGTTTAGGCACAACCTTGGTTTTTACGCCTCGTCGGTGAGTTCTGTTGACCAGGTCGCTTTGGCTCGTTTGCTGGAATCGGGTGATTACGAGCGACATGTGAACCGCGTGCGCGTTCGTGCTCGCGAGGCGCGTGATGGCCTGACGTCGCTTGTACGGAAGGCATTTCCGGCAGGGGAGGTCTCAATCGAGCATGCGGACGCGGGCCTTTACTGCACCGTGGTTGCGGAGCGTGGAACGGGCGGAAGCACTTTTGCACGGGCCCTCACGCGCTCGAGCATCCCTTTTATCGATATCGGTGACTGTTTTTGGTGTGCCGATGGCGCATCTGCCCCTGAAAACTCAACTCATATTCTTGTCCAGTATGACGATCTGAGTCCAAAAATACTAACTACCTTGGAATTGCAGCTAATGGGGGGCACTCTGCAATCTAAGTGAGTAGACTTTTAGCACTTTGGCGACCAGGCAGTTTTGTAACAAGCTATCTACCTGCGGTTTTGAAAAGCAGGAAGACCGGCCTGCTCGGAATGTTCAAAAAAGTCTACTCACTTGCCGCGTAAAGCTTCTGCATGAGAAAAAAATGGGGTTTTCAACAGGGCTTCGTCCAGCTCTCGACAAGCTTTTGGCCAGTTGGGGAGGGCTGTTGAAAACTTGGCAGTCCGTTCGGCGCCATTTTTGGTGCGTTCGCGCCAATGCGTGACTGACTGGGTTGAAATTCGTGTTCTCCTGTGCCTATGAAGGATCTACTTTGTGACATATCGGCTTTTAGGTACTGGCGTTTGCCTCCTCAAGTCCGCGCTTTGTGTCCGCCGCTTCCACGACCGGAAGAAGACCGGCAGCGATATGATCTCGCCCGCAACCCGACGGCTGCGGTCGCGCTCGGTTTTCCGTTGTATACATTGGTTCGGACGAGAAACAAACGGACTTGTCCGGCCAGCATTAGGCAGCGGCTGTTTCTTGGTGAGCTTCCCAGGGAATCCGTGCTGGAAACGGAGCATGGGTTTTTGATTACGTCTCCTCTACTGACGGCATTTATCATGTCTCGACATCTGACGGATCTCCAGCTTCTTTTTGTGTTGGCAGAGATGTGCGGCTTGTTTGCGGTGTGTGCCCTGCCAGCGGCACTTGAGGCGGAGCTTTCGCGTGCAATTGATTCGGGCGCGATTTCGACAACGTTCGGTTGGCTGCGCTGCCCGTCCGAGAACGGCACCGCCTCAAATTTATGGCGTCGAGACGCTTTGGTTTTGGGCGGAGACCTTGACCGTTTTTGTTCAGATGTTTGCGGGATGCGTTACGGCAATAGATTTATGGCGGTATCGCAACTCGTTCCATTGGGTGCCGCGTCGCCT
>URMR01000159.1 GCA_900548935.1 uncultured Collinsella sp. | reverse complement strand
ATTGTCGAGAGGAAGCACCAGGGGCAGCGGCGCCGTCATGACGATGGCATCTTTGCCAGCACCGTAGTAACCACGGCGGCGGCCCGCCTCGGTAAAGCCCAGGGAGGCATAGAGCGCAATAGCGCCCTCGTTGCCATCCTCAACCTCGAGCGAGGCGGTCGTACAGCCGAGCATCTGGGCATCGTAGCTCACGTGCGACAGCAGCTTGCGGGCAATGCCCTCGCGGCGATGTTTCGGGTCGACGGCAACATCCAGAATCTGCACGTCACCGTCTACGACCATGCCACCGGCAAGCCCCAGCAGCTGACCGTCGTCGTGCGCCACCCACCAGCTGCGCGGCGCCGCAACATCCTCGCCCAGCTCGGACAGGAACATGCCCGGCGTCCACGCCTCGTGTCCGGCGCCTTCAAAGCAGGCGGCCTCCAGCGCACTTGCGCCCTCGGCGTCCGCCGCACCCATGGGGCGGAATTGCAGATGGCGACCGGCGAGTTCATCGGCGACGCCCGTAATTTCGCTCTGCGCGCTCTCGGCAAGGCCCAGGCGCTTGCGCTCGTTTTCCTCGGCGTCCGAAAGGCGCGTATAGATCGGCAAGACGCGAGCTGGATCGCCATCGCCTGCGGCGTGCGCCATCAGCAGGCCCTCGCCCGAGGGCCACCACAGGCCTCGCTCCACGCAGCGCGCCGTCTCGTCCTCACCCAGCAGCTTGCCATAACGCACGAGACCGTCACCAGTCAGCTGAACCTGATCCCAGTCCGCGGTCTGGCGCCACTCATCAAGCGCCACGGCGGCCTTGACCACACGCTCGCGCTCAAACAGACGCTCGGGACCCTCATCCCCCAGCACATACAGCGCCGGGTACACCTCGCCGCGCATGGCATCGGCAAGAACACCAAGCTTGCCGCGTACGCCGGCCTTCCATGCCGTCCAGGCGCAAGCGTCAAGTGTCGACACGCCGAGCAACGGCACGTTGGCACCACGTGCCAGACCCTTTGCGGTGGAGATGCCGATACGCACGCCCGTAAACGAACCCGGGCCGCGGCCGACCACATAACAGCCGACATCGCTACGATCCAGGCCGGTCTGCTTCAGTAGGCCATCAACAGTATTCACGAGCTCCACGTTGGCATGGCGGCGACACAGATGGTCCCCACTTACCAGCTTTGCCTCGCCTGTCTGCGCATCAATCCAGCTTGCCGCGCAGGCAAGCATGTCGGTCGATGTGTCAAGCGCCACCACCAGCGCGTTGTCGTTATGCAAGCTCATCTTGTACAGCCTTATCTATCAAATGGGAAAGCTCATTCGCGCGCTCGCCGTGCGCCTCGAGCGTTATCGTTCGCACGTCGCTGTCGTCCTCATCGCGCTTAAGCGTCACCGAAAGATACTCATCTGTCAGTTCATCCTGAAACTGCTCGCCCCATTCCAGCAGGCAAACACCCTCATAGCCCAGCACGTCAAAAATGCCCGTATCCTCAAGCTCGTAGGCATGCTCCAGGCGGTACAGATCAAAATGGAACAGCGGAATACGTCCCTGGTCATGAACAGCCATGAGTGCGAACGTAGGGCTCGTGACCATATGCTCATCGCCCAGGGCACGCGAGACACCCTTGGTAAAGTGGGTTTTTCCTACGCCCAAGCCGCCGGTCAAAATCAGCACATCGCCATCTTCTAGACACGGTGCGACCAGCTCGCCAAAATGCTCCGTATCGGCAGTACGAGCCGTTCTATAGGTACCTACCCCCAGGCGCTCCAGGGACATATGCGCTCCTTATTATTCCGAGGCGGTCTCCGGCGCGGGATGTCGCTCCAGATAGTCGCCCAGCATCTTAAAGTCTTCCTCCAGCAGCTCCTGCCACGCCGGATTGCGCAGCGCCGCCGCAGGATGAAACGTCGGCATCACCACAAAGTGCCCCATCTGATGGAACCTACCGCGCAGCTTGGTAATGCCGATCTCGGTCTTGAGCACAAAGTGCGTTGCGGGGTTGCCAAGCGTCACGATGATATCGGGCCAAATGCTTCGAATCTGCTCGCGCAAAAACGGTGAGCAAGCCAGCACTTCCTCGGGACGCGGATTGCGGTTTCCCGGCGGACGGCACTTAAGCACATTGGCGATATAGACATCCTCGCGCTTAAGACCTGCCAGGGACAAAATGCCGTTGAGGTCTTCACCCGCCGCCCCCACAAAGGGTTCGCCCTGCAAATCCTCGTTGCGACCCGGTGCTTCACCAATAAACATGACGCGAGCGCGGGGGTTTCCCACGCCAAACACGATATTGTGACGCGACTGATAGAGCTGACAGAGGTGACAATCGCCCAGAACGGCCTCAATTTCCTCGAGTGCGACCTCGCGTGGCGCCTGATGGGAATGGCCAGGAATGTGCATGACGCCCATGGCGACTCCTACACGTAGACCTTGTCGAGACGCATGCCAAAGCCGCAGGCGACCTCGTAGTTAATCGTTCCGCGCAGTCGGGCCATCTCGTCCATAGTGATCTCGGCATCACCATCGCGGCCGACAATAATCATCTCGTCACCATACTCGGCCTCGGGAATCTCGTGTGCCGGGTTGGACTGAATGGCGACCATAAACTGATCCATGCAGATATTGCCAACCTGACGCACGCGCTCGCCGCGATACAGCACGTCCATACGATTGGAAAGCGTACGCGATAGGCCGTCGGCATAACCGATCGGCAGCGTACAGATCTGAACGCGCGTACGCGGTACGCGGTAGGTAAAACCGTAGCCCACGCCCTCACCCATCGCAGGGTGTGCCACGCGCGTCACGCGCGCATGAACGCTCATAACGGGATCGAGCTGCATCACACGGCCACTCAGCTCGCACGGCTGCATGCCATACAAGCCAACGCCAGCGCGAATCATATCAAAATGCATCGAGGGATCGAGCATCGAGGACGGCGTGTTGGCGCAGTGCACGATGCCGCACTCAAAACCCGCATCCTTAATGGCTTGAACGGCCTCGGTAAAGCGCTGACACTGCAGTTTGTAGTCCCAGCCCGAAGGTTCATCGGCCGTGGCGAAGTGCGTAAATACGCCGTCGCACTGAATACCGCGGTGGAAATTAATACCGCGGACAAAGTCGAGCACCTGCGTGTAATGTACGCCAATGCGGTTCATGCCCGTCTCGATGGCGAGATGATACTTGCCCACCTTGCCCGCCGCGACGGCACATTCGCCATACGCAAGAGCAAAGTCGGACGTATAGACCGAGGGCATGATATCAAACTCGAGCAACGTCGGAATAGCCTCGATAGGCGGCTCGCTAAGGATGAGGATGGGTTTCGTGATCCCGCCCTGTCGGAGCTCAACGCCCTCGCTAACCGTCGCCACGGCAAACATATCGGCACCGGCAGAATACATAATCTTGGCGCACTCAACAGCTCCATGACCATAAGCGTCGGCTTTAACCACGCAGCATAGGCGCTGGCGCGGATTCAGCAAATTCTTATAGGCCCTCGTGTTGCGGCGGAGCGCCCCGCGGTCGATCTCGACCCAGGACCAACGCGTCAAATCGGCTTTATTCATAATTAGTCATCCGACCCTTCGTCTGTGATTCCCAGATCATCGAGCGCATCCTTTGCCGCTAACTCCATGGCTGGACCGATCAAGTCGATAAGATCGGTCGCGATAACGCTCTTCTCGCCAAACTCCGTCGCCGCGGCAAAACCGGCATAGCTATGAAGTGCGACGGCATACGAGTACAGCAGCTCCCAACGGTCCATCTCGTCGCGCATAGTGGCCAGTGTGCCGGCCAGAATGCCCGCAAGGACGTCACCCGAGCCAGCGGTCGCCAACGACGCCGGGCCAGAGAGCGGCAGTAGCACGCGCTCAACACCGCAAATAGCCGTCGTCGGGCCCTTAGCGATAACAACAAGGTTATCGGAACCGGCGGCCCAGACAACCTTTTGCGCAGCAGCGATCGCAGTGCCAAGGTCATTGACCTCATCGCCGGCAACGAGACGCGAAAGCTCGCGATAATGCGGCGTCATGACGAGCGGCTGCTCGCGACGATACATCTCGGGATTGCTGTCGATGCCGTCGATTGCAATCTTGGCAAGGCAGTTGAGAGCATCGGCATCCAAGATAAGCGGCACGTCGAGCTCGAGCAGGCCCGAAACCACCTGCATGGCACCGGCAGACGTCGTCATGCCCGGACCACACAGCACACAGCTATATTTCTTGGCAATCTCACATACCGTCATGCGTGCAGCGGCACCAAAAGATCCGCGAGAATCAGATGGAATGGCAAAGACCGGAATCGAGGGGAGCGCCATGCGGATAAGGTTGGCACACGCATCCGGCGTCGCGACCGCCACATAGCCGGCACCTGCGCGGGCGGCGGACTTAGCAGCCATAATGGCGGCACCAGGATACTGCGCCGATCCAGCAACAATGAGCACCGAGCCGCGCGAGTACTTATCGATATTCGTGGGCAGCGGAGCAAAGTAGTCCACAAGGTCGCCGGGCTCCACGATCTCGGCAGCATGGTCGACATC
>URMR01000158.1 GCA_900548935.1 uncultured Collinsella sp. | reverse complement strand
GCGCGGCGCGTCCCGATTCCAGAGGGAGCAAATGGCTCGCCGTGCTCGGCATCCTCGTCAACGTTGGCCTGGCCGGCTACGAGATCGTTTCGTCCCTGCGGGTTGGCGGCAAACTCATCGCGGTTCAGTTGGTGCTGACGTTTGTGCTGGTCATCGCCGCTAACCTTGTCGTCTATCGCCTCACGCGCACGACCGAGCCCGACGAGCTCACGCGCTGGGCGTTGATGGTGCTTGTCGTGTGGGTCGCTCAGGCCATCATCCTCAACGTGATTGTCAAGCCGCTGTGGTCGCGCCCACGCATGCGCGTGATCGAGGTCACGCCGGGGCTCAATTTTCAGCCGTGGTGGGTGATCGGCAATCCCGACAAGTGGACCTATATCGCCGCCGGCGTGATCAAGGACGGGTTCAAGTCGTTTGCGAGCGGACACACGGCGCATGCGGCGATCGGCCTTATGCTTGCCGGGCTTCCCGCGGCAGCCTTTACGGAAAAGCCTTCGCGTCGTCGCGTGGTCTTTTGGACGGCGGCTGTGGTTGCGGCGCTCGTCGCGCTTGGCCGCATCGTGATCGGTGCGCACTTTTTGAGCGACGTGAGCTGCGGCTTTGCCCTGGTACTGGCACTTGAGTGCCTTGCCGCGCGCATTGCCTATCCCAACGGCGTACAATAGCTCCGTTTGAATCATCTGGCCGATACCCGGTAAGAGAGGATTGCCATGCTCGCGTTTAACAACGATTATTCCCACGGCGCACATCCGGCAGTGCTGCAGGCGCTCGTCGATACCAACATGGAGCCGCAGCCCGGCTACGGTACCGATGTACACACCGAGCGTGCCAAGCAGCTTATCCGCGAGGCCTGCCAGGCCCCCGATGCCGACGTGTTTTTTCTGGTGGGCGGCACGCAGGCCAACGCGACGGTGATCGACATGCTGCTCGCGCCGTACGAGGGCGTCGTTGCTGCCGAGACTGGCCACGTCGCCTGCCACGAGGCGGGTGCCATCGAGTTTGGCGGCCACAAGGTGCTCACCATCCCCGGCTACGAGGGCAAGATGCACGCCGAGGACCTCGAGAACTATATCCAGGTGTTCTACGAAAACGAGAGCTACGAGCACACGGTGTTTCCGGGTGCCGTGTACGTGAGTCTATCGACCGAGTACGGCACGCTGTACTCTAAGGCCGAGCTCGCGGCGATTCACGCGGTGTGCCAGACGCGCCAGATTCCGCTGTTTGTGGATGGCGCCCGCCTGGCCTATGCGCTGGCGGCCGATGAGTGCGACATTACCCTGCCCGAGCTGGCGCAGCTGTGCGACGTGTTCTACATCGGCGGCACCAAGTGCGGCGCGCTTTGCGGCGAGGCCGTGGTGTTTTGCGGCATGCACGCCCCGGCGCATCCCATTCCGCGTATTAAGCAGCACGGCGCACTGCTTGCCAAGGGCCGCCTGACGGGCGTGCAGTTTGAGGCGCTCTTTACCGACGGCCTGTATTTTGAGATTGGTCGCCAGGCGATTGAGACCGCTCAGGCGCTGCGTCGCGTGCTGCACGAGCGCGGCTACCAGTTCTTCTTGGAGACGCCCACAAACCAGCAGTTTGTGATTCTGCCCAACGAGGACATGGCCCGCATTCGCGAGCATGCCTCGATTGAGTACTGGGAAAAGTACGACGATACCCACACGGTGGTGCGTTTTTGCACCAGCTGGGCCACGACGCAGGAGGACATCGACGCGCTGGCGGCTGTCCTGTAGCCTGATGTAATGACAAGGGGCCGCCCTGCGCCTGAGCTTGGCGCAGGGCGGCCTTTGCTTTTGGGGGAGAAGGGTTGTATGACCGAGATGTCCGAGCCGACGATTCGCCTGGCGACGCCCGAAGACGCGCCGGCGTTGCTTGCCATCTATGAGCCGTATGTGCGCCAGACGGCGATTACCTGCGAATACGAGGTGCCGAGCGTTGAGGAGTTCGCCGGGCGTATTGAGCGTACGCTCAAGCGCTATCCGTATTTGGTGATGGAGTTGGACGGGCGTCCGGTAGGCTATGCCTACGTGAGTCCGCTTAACAGCCGCGAGGCATACGACTGGTCGGTCGAGACGTCGATCTACCTGGCACGCGATGTGCGCCATGGCGGGCTGGGTCGCAAGCTGCACGATGCGCTCAAGCGGTGCCTGATCGCGATGGGCATCACCAATATGTGCGCGCTCATCGCCGTGCCGCACGACAAGGACGACGAGTATCTAACGCACAATAGCCAGGACTTCCATGCCCATATGGGATATCGCTTGGTGGGCGCCTTCGATCGCTGTGCCCAAAAGTTCGGCCGCTGGTACGACATGTGCTGGATGGAGCTGGTCCTAGCCGAGCGCACACCCAACCAACCCAAACCAACCTGGTTCCCCGCCCTCCTCGCCTAAAACCACCACAAAGGTGCCTGTCCCCATTGTGGTGGTTTTGGTGTTGGTTAGCCGATGGGCTCGGTGTATTTGGCGCGGTCGGTGCGTTGGATGCGCTTGGAGACGTGGAGCGGGCGACCGTCGGTGTCGTAGACGTAGTCGGTGATTAGGATCAACGCCTGCCCGCGCTCAACGTTGAGCAAAAACGCCTCGTTTTGCGAGGCATAGCACACCTCAAAGGTCTTGTGCCCCTGTGCCGGCGCGCGATGGAACTCCTGTCGCAGCGTGGCGTAGAGCGAACCGTTGATATCGCGATCGATGAGCGTCTCGAAGCTTGGCGGCAGGTAGGTGGTCTCCAAGCACAGCGGCGCGTCGTCCAGGTAGCGCAGGCGGACAAGTTTGACGAGCTTGCTGCCCACGGCGGCGTCAAAGAACTTAGCTATGCTGCCGGCCGCCTTGGCAAAGCCCGAGTCCACGGTGCGCGTGGTGGGCTTCATGCCCTGGCCTTCGACCTGCTTGGTATAGCTCGAAAACACTAGGTTGTTCTCGTGGAGCGCGGGCGTGTCGGCCACAAAGGCGCCACGCCCGCGCTCGGTGCGCACCAGGCCCTCATCAACGAGCACCTTAAGGGCGTGGCGCACGGTGCTGCGCGACAGCCCCGATTCGTCCATGAGCTCCATCTCGGACGGCAGCTTGTCTCCGCGTGCGTAGATGCCGGCAGCGATGCGGTCGCGAAGCGTACCCGCCAATCGCTCGTATTGGCTCAGTTTCTTTTTAGATGAAGCGTTCATGCGATCAGCCTATATCTAACTTGTATGCTTATCTAAGCAAGCATATATTCAACACAACAATAAAACCGCTGGTATCGAGCTACCGAAAGCCTTACCAGCATAATTTCTAAGATAAATATAGCATACAACTAGTCGACATAATCAAAACATGTATGTAACTTGTATGCCATCGAGAGCATCAAACGAGAAGAAAGGCTGATGCACGATGACTACTCAGGAACAGGTTAAGGACGTCGTCTCCCAGGTTTTGGCTGACAAGGCAGACAAGGGCGGCATCAAGCGCGTCGTGTGGATTGGCGCCGGCGGATCCAACGGCGGCAACTATCCTGCCCAGTACTTTATGGAGCACGAGGCCACGCAGGTCGTGAGCTCCAGCTACACCAGCAACGAGTTCGTGCACGCAACCCCTGCCTACGTTAACGAGAACACCCTGGCCGTCGTCGTGTCCATGCGCGGTACCAAGGAGACCATCGTCGCCGCCCAGGTCGCCAAGGACCACGGCGCCAGCACCATCGCCATCTATGTTGACGAGTCCGGCCTCACCGAGGTCTGCGACTACAAGATCCAGTACGACAGCCTGGCCGTCGACGAGTCCTGCATGGGCCGTACCAACTCCGCCGTCGTGACTATGATCGCCATGGAGCTTACGCAGCAGACCGAGGGCTATGCCGAGTACGAGACCGCTATGGCCGCGTTCGACTTGGTCGACCCCATCTATCGCAAGGCCGTCGAGTACACTCGTCCGCTCGCTGCCAAGTGGGCCGAGCAGAACGCCGACAAGCCCTGCATCAACGTCATGGCCCAGGGCCCGCTCTTTGGTGCCGCCTACGTCTTTAGCATCTGCAACGTGCAGGAGATGCTGCAGATCGACTCTTGCACCATCAACACCTGCGACTTCTTCCACGGCCCCTTCGAGATCCTGGACAAGCGCACCTCGCTGTTCCAGCTCATCAGCGTCGGCCGCAGCCGCTGCAACGACGAGCGCGGCATCCGCTTCGTCAACCAGTACGGTGGCGAGCGCGTCTATCAGCTCGACGCCAAGGAGCTCGGCCTCAACGACATCAAGGACAGCGTGAGCGAGTACTTCAACCACCTGATCTTTGCCCCGATCCTCAACAACGTGTACATGCGCGCGCTCTCTGCCGTCACCCACAAGGACTACATGACGCGCCGCTACATGTGGAAGCTGGACTACTAGGGGATAGAGCGGCCTAACAGCTCGATATCCTCATAAGTTGCGGTGGAATAGTTCCTGTTTGGGGGTCTGAAGCCTCTATTCAGGAACTATTTCACCGCAACTGAATTCATGGCGGCACTTGGGGACGTTCCTTTTAATATGAGCAGGACATT
>URMR01000157.1 GCA_900548935.1 uncultured Collinsella sp. | reverse complement strand
CGCCATGTGGTCGTTTTCCAGCACGAGCTCGCGCAGCAGGTCCTCAAAGTAGCTGCCGTCCAGCTCGCCGCGCAGCTCCTCGTACACCGGGCCGTACTTGAGCGCCAGCGTCGCGGCGTCGTCATCGTAGAGCCAGGTGCTCAGCGCGTCGCACGCAATGGCCACGCCGTCGGCGATACCGTAGTCGCGCTGACGCAGATCGTATTCGTTGCTGCTGATGATGGCTTCCAGGCGCTCGCGCGGAACGCCGTGCTCGCACAGGTCGCGGCAGGCGTCCTGGAACACGCGACGCAGCTCGCGCGCTATGCCGGGCTGCGCGTTTTGCAGCATGATGAGCTCGTAGGGCTGCAGGCTCTCGGCCGCGGTGTAGCTCACCACGTTGCCGCCCAGGCCGGCGGCCAGAATGGCCTTCTTAACCGGCGCCTCGTTGGAACCCAGCAGTGCCTCGAACAGGATGTCCGCCGCGATCGTGCGCTTGCGGTCGAGCGCGCTGCCCAGCACCAGGCCCAGGCCCACCAGGGCGTTCTCGGGCGTGGTGGCCATCTCGACGCGCTTATACTCGCAGGTCACAGGCGCCTGCACGCCCAGCGGATTGGGTGCCAGCGTGGACGGGTCCTCGCCGGCGGCAACGGCAGCGTTCATGCGGCGGCTCGCGGCACTCGACTGCGACAGATAGCGCTCGTCCAAAAAGGCCAGCGCGCGGTCCACATCTAGGTCGCCGTAGAGCGTTATATAAGAGTTGGAGGGGTTGTAGTGGCGCGCGTGCGTGTCCAGGAACTGCTCGTAGGTGAGCGCAGGGATCGCGCGTGGGTCGCCGCCGCTCTCGTGCGCATAGGCGGTGTCGGGATAGAGCGCGGCGTTGACGGCGTCGTCCAGCACGCTCATGGGGTCGGACAGCGCACCCTTCATTTCGTTGAACACCACGCCGTTATAGCGCAGTGTGCCCTTGCGCAGGCTGCCGTCGCCCTCGCCCTCGGCGCCCTCCGGCAGGTCCAACTCGTAGTGCCAGCCCTCCTGCTCAAAAATGGTCGGCTTGGTGTAGATGGCCGGGTTGAACACCGCGTCCAGGTACACGTCCATCAGGTTGTACAGATCCTGCTCGTTGGTGGTAGCAACGGGGTAGACGGTTTTGTCGGGGTAGGTCATGGCGTTGAGGAACGTCTGCATGGAGCTCTTGATCAGATCGACGAATGGCTCCTTGACGGGGAACTTGGCCGATCCGCACAGCACCGAGTGCTCAAGAATATGGAACACGCCGGTGGAATCGGCCGGCGGCGTCTTAAAGCCAATGGCAAAGGCCTTGTTTTCGTCGTCGCACGCCAGGTACAGCAGGCGAGCGCCCGATGCGGTGTGGCGCAGCACGTAGGCGTCCGAGTCGAGCTCGGGCACGGTCTCGCAGCGCTCGACGGCAAAACCGTGGCAGGTGGTACCGGGTACCAGCAGCGCGGCAGCAGCGGCGCGCGGATCGGTTGAGGTGGTGGTGGGCATATGCAGTCTCCTTTGACGCCCCAGCGGGGGCGAATCGAGTCGAATCCTCGAGAGTATACCCATATGGGGCCGCGGCTCTGCGGCGAACTGGAGACGATGTGGGTGGACTAGCCTTGCTAGGTTGATAACGAATGCCGCGGGTAGCCGCTGCACCCCGCTAAAGTGAAATAACACCCCGTTTACCGAATCATTTAGGAAATATATGGACTCCTAAAAAGTTCTAATACAATATAAGTCATCTATCTATAAGCTGCTGATTCCTTGCAAAGGTATGGTTGATATGGTTAAAGCAAATAGCGTTATCCCCCTGTACAAACAGATTGTCCGTGCGCTCTCTGATTCGATCGCCAACGACACGTACCGCCCGGGAGATAAGCTTCCGACCGAGGCGGAGCTCATCGAGCAATTTGGCGTGAGCCGAATAACGGTTCGCTCCGCAATTAAAGAAATGGAAGATGCTGGGCTTGTTGAGAGGGCCCGCGGCAAGGGCACGTTCGTTTCGTCGGACATACAGATGTATGCCGCGGACGACCGTGAGAGCTTTACCCATTCGTGCCAGCTTGCTGGAAAACAGGCGTCTACCAGGGTTCTCGCAATGGGCTGGGACTTCCCAAGCCTGCGAGACGCGAAGTTTCTGGGCGTAGACGATACCCAAAAGGTATTGCGTAGTCGTCGTCTGCGTCTTGTGGATGACAAGCCCACGATGCTGGAAACCAATAGCTATTCCGCTGCGCTTTCTTTTTTGGAGCATGAGTCCCTCGAGGATTCGCTGATGGCGGTACTCGATCGCCAGGGGATCAAGATGGGCCCCAACACGCGTACGCTCGAGGTCTGCTATGCGAGCGAGCTCGAGGCGGCATACCTTAACGTGGAGCTGGACTCTCCGCTGCTTCTGTTTGTCGATAGACGTTATGCTCCAAGCGGCGAGCCGCTTTTCATCTCCCGTCAGGTGTACTGCACCGAGCGACTGAAGTTCTACTTGTAAATTAGAGATAGATTGGTCGATTTACCGACCAATTGCTACCGTTCGCGGATTTGGAAAATAGACACACCGCGTAGGGTAGATTGCTAATATACTTTGTTATGACAATATAGTACGTCCTATTGGTATTGGAGAACTATGAATAAGATATTGCTAGCGAGTCATGGTTATCTCGCCCAAGGCATGAAAAGCTCTCTGGAGATTCTGATGGGCACTAACGACCGAATCGAGTGCCTGTGCGCCTATATCGATGACGACACGAGGGATGTCGCAACGCTTATCGATGCTTGGATGGAGACGAGGGACCCTGCCGACTCTTGGTTTGTCGTGACTGACATCTTTGGCGGCTCTGTAAACAACGAATTCATCCAGAGGCAGGCCACCGGATCGTTTACGTTGATCACCGGAATGAACTTGCCGCTGCTGGTGGAAATGGTTACACAGCTGGACTCCCTGGATGCGGACAAGGCCAAAGCCGCGGTCGAGGGATCACGTTCGTTTATTCAGCTTTGTGAAGCGGCGGATATGCTCTCCGATGTCGAAGAAGAAGAGTTCTAGCTCAAGCTTCAACGAATAATTCAACCCTGTCATTACCTTTATTACGTGCGGAGATGATTACGATGATTAAGCTTACGAGGGTCGATTACCGATTGATTCACGGCCAGGTCGCCATGTCTTGGACACATGCGCTGGATGTCGATTGCATCCTGTGTGCCAGCGACGCCGTGGCAAAAGACGACATGAGAAAAGCCGCTTTGAGGCTCGCCCGCCCCAGCGGCGTTAAACTCGTCATCAAGGATGTTGACGCTGCTATCGAGGCGCTCAACAGCGGCGTTACCGACAAGTACTCGCTGTTTATCATTGTTGAGACGATTGAAGATGCCTATCGTCTCGCTAAGGGTTGCAAAGACATCAAGGAGATTAATTTGGGCGGAACTCGAAAGTCTCCCGAGACCACGCTTCATCCGACCCCCGCGATCTTTGCGACCGAAACCGATGCCGAGCATATCCAAGAGCTTGTCAACGATGGCGTGGTTATCGAAATCCGTCAGGTTCCCAATGACTCAAAGGTACTTGCCAAGGACGTTTTCTAGCTGGAAACATGCCATTGTCTAGCATTTATTAACTAGGTCCTCCTTTCTTTAGCCCGTCGATCATTTGATTGGCGGGTTTTTTATTAAAGAAAAATCAAAAAAGTCTGAAATAGGTCTTGCATAGTTAGTTATATAAAGTATTATAACGTCATGGGATGAATGAAGGGTTCATCCAAGTGAGTTAGGAGTAAGGGATGTTCAATTTCGATGAGCCTCGTTACGAGAAGGTTGTGAGCGATGCCCTCGCTCTCCGTCCTCAGATTGAGGCTGCCGTGGACAAGGTCTGCGAGCAGGGTTATTCCAACATCTTCTTCATCGGCTGCGGCGGCACCTGGGCCCACACGCTCCCGATGAAGTATTGGGTCGAGACCACCACGGCCGACGTCGACGTCCACTGCGAGATTGCCGCTGAGTTCCTCGCATGCCCGCCCAAGACCTTCAACAAGGACTCGGTCTGCGTCTTCTCCACCCGTACCGGCACCACCCCCGAGATCATCGAGGCCGCTAAGTTCTGCCAGGAGCAGGGCGCCCGTACGCTGATGTATGTCTCCAACGACAATACCCCGGCCACCGAGTACGCCGATTACAAGTTCTTCAGCTTCGCCGAGGACGACGTCCTGTGCGAGGCCATCTACACCTACCAGATCACGCTGGTCGCCCGCTTCCTCAAGAACGCCGGCGCCTTCCCCAAGTACGACACCTTCATGGAGGAGTTCGGCAACATCGCCCCGTACCTCATCAAGGCCAAGGACGCCCAGGACGAGCGCTGCGCCGCCATGGCCGAGGACTTCAAGGACACCGACTACCACATGGTGATTGGCTCCGGCATGCTCTGGGGTGAGGCCTACGACTACGCCATGTGCATTCTCGAGGAGATGCAGTGGATCAAGACCAAGTCTATCCACGCCGCCGAGTTCTTCCACGGCATGCTGGAAATCGTGGATCGGGACACCCCGGTGACCG
>URMR01000156.1 GCA_900548935.1 uncultured Collinsella sp. | reverse complement strand
GTAGCCAATGCCTAGGTTTGCGCTGGTGGCGGGGACGGTGATCTTGATCATTGTTGTTGGTCCTCCTGGGGGTCGGTTTCACGCTTGCTCCGCTGCTCGGACAGTCCTGCTCGCACGAAGGCCACATTTAGTGGCCTTCGGCTCGTGCGGAACTCGCGACGGAGCAAGCGTGAAACCGACCTACGCTGTCTCCTCACCGCGCTGGGGAGCCAAATTAAAAGAAAGTGCGCCGGCTTTCGCCGGCGCCTTATAAGGGGTTTAGTTGGTGGCCATCTTTTTTGCTGCAGACTCTACGTAGTTGGCCATGTCGGCTACGTCGCAGACGTCTTCGAAGCGGACGGGCTTGGACTCGAGCTCGGCGAGCTGTGCCGGGGCGACCGTATTGGTGGCCTGCTCGAGCACGCGCATGGCCTCAAAGTCGTCCTCGGGAACGTCGAGTCCCAGGGCGTCGCAGCAGGCGCGCGGGAACTTGTAGGGGCTGGCGGTCGAAAGCAGCACGCGGGCCTTGGCGCCCTCGGCGGGAGCGACCTGCTCAAAGACGTGATAGCCGCAAGCGGTGTGCGGGTCGATCACGTAACCATTCGCATCCCAGCAGCTCTTGATGGCAGTGCGGACCTCGTCCTCGCTGGCCCAACCGCAGCCAAAGACGCTCTGAATCTTTGCGAGCAGGTCGGCAGGAACCTCGTAGCGACCAGTCTGCGCCAGCTGCTCCATAAGTCCGGCAACAAGCTCGCAGTCGCCATCGGACAGGAAGTACAGCATGCGCTCCAGATTGGAGCTAATAAGGATGTCCATCGACG
Source organism: uncultured Collinsella sp. (assembly GCA_900548935.1). Classification (GTDB taxonomy): domain Bacteria; phylum Actinomycetota; class Coriobacteriia; order Coriobacteriales; family Coriobacteriaceae; genus Collinsella. Next base: position 3,754 of record URMR01000156.1, on the reverse strand, counting down.
GCGAGATGGTCGTGAAGAACGGGCGGTTACGGTCGTAAACGCCGGTGGTCAGGAAGTCGGCCAATACGTTGTTCTTGTCGCTCGCCACGACGAGCTTGGCGACGGGCAGACCCATGCGCTTGGCGTAGTAGCCGGCCAGGATATCGCCAAAGTTGCCGGTCGGTACGCAGAACTCCACGGCGTCGCCGGCCTCGATGGCGCCGGCGCGCAGCAGCTGCGCATAGGCGGCAAAGTAGTAGACGACCTGCGGTACCAGGCGACCGACATTGATGGAGTTGGCGCTCGAAAGCACCGTGCCGGCGGCCTCCAGACGCTCGGCAAGCTCCTTATCGGCAAAGATGCGCTTGACGGCGCTCTGAGCGTCGTCAAAGTTGCCGCGGATGCCGCAGACGGCGACGTTGTCGCCCTCCTGCGTGGACATCTGCAGGTTCTGGACGCGGCTGACCTTGCCCTCGGGATAAAAGACGGTGATGCCCGTGCCCGGAGCGTCGGCAAAACCGGCGAGCGCGGCCTTGCCCGTGTCGCCCGACGTGGCGGTGACGATCATGATGCGCTCGGCGCCACCGTCCTTGGCGGAAGTGCGGGCCATCAAGCGGGGGAGCATCTGCAGAGCGACGTCTTTGAATGCGCTTGTGGGGCCGCCAAAGAGCTCCATCACATAGGTTTGAGGAGCGTCGGTGCCCGGCGCAGCGTCGAGTTTGACGAGCGGCGTAACCTCTTCACTCGCAAACGTGCCGCTGTATGCCTCGTCGACACACGCCGAAATTTCTTCGGCCGTGTAATCATTCAGTAACATTCCCAACACATCTTGAGCGATTTCAAAGTACGATTTATCTGCAAGCGAGCTGATATCGACCTGCTGGGTGCCGAGCTCGTCCGAGACAAACAAACCCCCGTCGGGAGCGATGCCGGTGCGGATTGCCACCTTACTTGAGCACGATAAAGTGCGTCCTCGTGTACTATGATAAGTTCCCATATAACACTGCTCCTCGGATGCCTTGGTCCCAATCGGTGAAACCATGGTATCAGAGCGCGCAAAACAGGTTCGCAGAGGCTTTTTAGAAAGGTAACCTCCAGCCCATGATTAAGATTGCCAAGTTTGGCGGCTCGTCGGTCGCCGACGCCGAACACTTCAAGAAGATCAAGGCCATCGTCGATGCCGATCCTGCCCGCCGTTTTGTGGTGGTTTCCGCCTGCGGCCGCCGCTTTAAGGGCGACACCAAGGTGACCGACCTGCTCTACCTGGTTAACGCGCACGTTAAGTATCACGTGTCGTGCGAGGAGCTGCTCGAGGACATTGGCCAGCGCTATTTTGATATCGCTGACGAGCTGGAGCTCACCTATCCCATCCGCGAGGAGTTTGCGGCCTTTGCCGAGCGCGCCCGCTCGGGCGGTTACTCTACCGAGGAGCTCGTGAGCCGCGGCGAGTATTTCACCGCTCGCCTGATGGCCGAGTACCTGGGCCTGCCGTTCCTGGACGCCGCGACGGTTGTTGCGTTCCATCACGACGGTACGCTCAGCATGAATCGCACCTCCGAGCTGGTGCAGGAGTATGGTCAGCAGGGCGGCTTTGTTATGCCCGGTTTCTACGGCGCGACGCGTGAGGGCCAGATCAAGCTGCTCGACCGTGGCGGCGGCGATATCTCGGGCTCGATTCTGGCCAAGTGCCTGGGCGCCGATCTGTACGAGAACTGGACCGACGTCTCGGGCTTCTATTCAGCCGATCCGCGTATTGTTCCCGAGGCTCAGCCCATTGCGCGCGTTACCTACGAGGAGCTGCGCGAGCTTTCGTACATGGGTGCGAGCGTCCTGCACGAGGAGGCCGTGTTCCCCGTGCGCGAGGCGGGGATTCCGCTGGTCATCAAGAACACCAATGCACCGCAGGACCCCGGCACCATCATTAGCGAGACGGCTGACGAGGGCGAGGCAGAGCCCATCATTACCGGCGTGACCGGCAAGCGCGGTTTTGTCGCCATCAACGTCGCCCGCGACCGCACCAAGCCCCGCGTCGGCTTTATGCGCCGTGCGCTTTCGGTGTTCGAGCGTTATGACGTTTCCGTCGAGCACATGCCCACCGGTGTCGACCGCTTTGGCGCCGTGGTGCAGGAGCAGGACGTTCACGATTCGCTGTACTCGCTCGTGGGCGACATTCAGCAGGAGGTCGAGCCGCTCGAGATCGAGGTTGTCGAGGGCTTGGCGCTTATTGCGACCGTTGGCCGTAACCTGCGCGGTCGCGCGGGCATCTCGGGCCATCTGTTTGGCATGCTTGGCCAGGCCGGCGTGAGCGTGCGCATGATTTCGCAGAGCTGCGACGAGATCAACATCATCATCGGTGTGGAGGAGAAGGACTTTGATCTGGCGATTCAGACCATTTACCGTGCCTTTTCCGACGAAAACGGCATTGTGAAGGTTTCCGACCTGGAGGCTCCCGCGCCGGTCGATCCCGCTCTGGCCGCGCTCCGTAAGTAGCTGTCATCCCGGTGATTTTTTGGGACGTGTCTCATAAATCTACGGCGGGGCGTTTCGTTTCGGTTTCGTTTCGACGGGGCGGGTTTCGTGCCCGCCCCGTTCTTGTATACACTGGCAACAATAATCGGCCTGCTCGGCGTGCGGGCAAAAGCCACAACCTTTAAAGGGGGAAGCATGAAACAGTACACGGTTGCTATTTTGGGCGCGACGGGAGCCGTGGGCACCCAGATGCTCGAGTGCCTCAACGAGCAGGAGTTCCCGGTCGGCAAGCTCAAGCTGTTGGCAAGTGCACGCTCCGCGGGCAAAACCGTTGAGTTCCGCGGCGAGCAGATCGTGATTGAAGAGGCTTGCCCCGAGGCCTTTGAGGGCTGCGACATCGTACTCGGCGCCGCCGGCGACGATATCGCCAAGGAGCTGCTGCCCGAGGCCGTCAAGCGCGGCGCCGTCGTGGTCGACAACAGCCATGCCTTCCGCATGGATCCCGAGGTGCCGCTGGTCGTGCCCGAGATCAACGCCGATGATATCAAGTGGCATCACGGCCTTATCGCCAACCCCAACTGCGCGACCATCATTGGTCTGGTTCCCACGTGGCCGCTGCACCAGCTCGCCGGCGTGAAGCGCATGATCGTCTCGACGTATCAGGCGGCTTCGGGTGCCGGCGCTCCCGGTATGGCCGAGCTCGAGGCTCAGCTGGTCGCCCTGGGCCGTGGCGAGGAGATTCCCGAGCCGCGTGCGTTTGCCGCCCAGCTGGCGAGTAACCTGATTCCGCAGATCGGCGGTGTCAAGGAGGAAGGCTTTACCTCCGAGGAGATGAAGCTGCAAAACGAGGGCCGCAAGATCATGCACCTGCCCGAGCTGCGCGTGAACTGCACCTGCGTGCGCGTGCCCGTGCTGCGCTCGCACTCCGAGAGCATTACGCTCGAGTTTGAGCGCGATATTACGGTGGAAGAGGCCCGTGCTGCGCTGGCTGCTGCTCCCGGCGTCAAGCTGGTTGACGATATGGCTGCCGAGGATGCACACGAGCGCTTCCCCATGCCGATGGACACCTCCGATCAGGATCTGATTTGGGTCGGTCGCGTGCGCCGCGACATCTCGAACCCCGAGGCTGCGCGCGGTATCACCTTCTGGTGCTGCGGCGACCAAATCCGTAAGGGCGCGGCAACCAACGCCGTCCAGATCGCCAAGCTGCTCTGCGAGTAGTGTGACTTGTCCGGCGGGGGCCGGGCTTAGTTTTCAGAACGTCCTCGACCATGTGCGGCGCCTTGTCCCGCTCCTTCGGAGCCGC
>URMR01000155.1 GCA_900548935.1 uncultured Collinsella sp. | reverse complement strand
TCGTCCACAACTCGCCCGGCCACGGCGTCGACGACTACTTCGCCTGCCTCAAGGAGGGCATTACCGACATCTGCATGCCGGTCGATGACGACGGCAAGTTCTACACCGGTGAGGAGTTTGGCACCGGTGGCCCCTTCAGCGGTATGGACACCGATGAGGCCAACCCGCACATCATCGAGTTCCTGCGCGAGCGCGGAACCCTGGTCCTCGAGAAGAAGATCACGCACAGCTATCCGCACTGCTGGCGCTGCAAGCACCCGGTGCTCTTCCGCGCTACCGACCAGTGGTTTGTCTCGATGGACAAGACCGGCTTGCGCGAGCAGGCTGGCAAGGAGGTCCGCGAGAACGTCAAGTGGTATCCGGCCCACGCGGCCAACCGCATCGGTGCCATGGTCGAGCAGCGTCCCGACTGGTGCATCAGCCGTCAGCGCAACTGGGGCGTGCCTATCCCCAGCTACACTTGCGCCGACTGCGGTGAGAAGGTCATGAACGACGCTACGCTCGATGCCGTCATCAAGCTCTTCCACGAGAAGGGCTCCGACGCCTGGTTCACCGACGCACCCGAGAGCTACCTGGGCGAGGCTTGTGTTTGCCCCAAGTGCGGCGGCCATCACCTCAAGGCCGATAAGGACATCCTCGACGTGTGGTGGGACTCCGGCGTTTCCTGGAAGGCCGTCTGCGAGTATCGCCCCGAGCTTGAGTACCCGGCGGACGTGTATCTCGAGGGCTCCGATCAGCACCGCGGTTGGTTCCAGAGCTCGCTGCTCACCTCGGTGGGCGCCAACGGCCATGCTCCGTACAAGGCCGTCGTCTCGCAGGGCTTCACGCTCGACGGCCAGGGCCGCAAGATGTCCAAGTCGCTCGGCAACGTCATCGACCCCAATAAGGTCTGCGACGAGATGGGCGCCGACATCATCCGTCTGTGGGTTGCCTCCGTCGATACCAGCTCCGACGTGTCGATCGACCACGAGATCCTTGCTCGTACGTCCGATGCCTACCGTCGTTTCCGTAACACGCTGCGCTTTCTGCTCTCCGAGCTCGAGGGTCAGTTTGAGCCCGAGACCGACGGTGTCGCCTTTGCCGACCTGCTGCCGCTCGACAAGCTCATGGTTGCCCGCCTGACCCAGGTCCAGGCCGAGGTCGACGACGCCTACGCCAGCTACGAGTTCCCGCGCGCCTACCGTGCGCTTTACGACTTCGTGGTTACCGAGCTTTCCAACGTGTACCTCGACGCCCTGAAGGATCGTCTGTACTGCGACAAGCCCGGCTCGCTCGAGCGCCGCAGCGCCCAGACCGTGCTGGCCGAGCTCTTCTCGATGCTCATGCGCGACCTGCAGCCGATCCTGTCCTACACGGTCGACGAGGCCATGGCCTATGCGCCCGCCGGCTGCGTCGATCACCAGAAGTACGCCGCGCTGCTCGATTGGTACAAGTCGCCCATCACGGTTGACGAGGCCAATGAGTTTGAGGGTGTTCTCGAGGCTTCGCTCGAGCTCCGTAGCGTCGTGACCAAGGCCCTTGAGGATGCCCGTTCTGCCGGCACCTTCACCAAGAGCCAGCAGGTCCGCGTCAAGGCGGTCGTTCCCGCCGAGATGTATGCGCTGTTGACCGGCGACAAGGCCGTCGACCTGGCCGAGTTCTACATCGTTTCCGATGTTGAGCTTACCCAGGGCGAGGAGCTCTCCGTTGCCATCGAGGCTGCCGAGGGTGAGTGCTGTGACCGTTGCTGGAACTACCGCACCACCGTCGGCGAGTACAACGGCCACGCGCATATTTGCAAGCGCTGCGCTGACGCCCTTTAAGGTACGGTAGCTCGGCATTTTAGTTATAGGGAGAATTTGGGCGCCTTCGGCTCATTTGCTCCGCTGAACGAAAGCGGCATTCTGTTTTTCGGAATGCCGCTTTCGTTTTTAGCTGGTTATTTCGCTTGTGTTGGTGGATATGTCGTGCGCTCTGCGTGTGGCAATATAAGATGGTTAATTGCGTTAAACGGAATTCGATGTTCTTGAGGGTAGGGGATTGAGTTGGGTCGTACTGGGGATATGACGCCGCCTTTGCGTTGGCGGTTGGGTGTTGCTGGCGGGGTGGCGCTCGTTGTGCTGCTTGTCGACCAGCTGACCAAGCTTGCGGTTCGTGCCGTGGGCGACGCTTTGCATGTGACCGTTATCCCCGGTGTCATCGACTTTATGTTTGTCCGCAATATCGGAGCTGCCTTTAGCATGGGCGAGGGGCATGGCATCGCGTTTGCCGTGCTAGCGTTGGCGGTCATTATCGCTATTGCCGTGTACCTCGTTCGTGCGCCCCGGCTCGCCCATCTTGAGGTTGTGGGCATGGCGATGGTTGCGGGCGGTGCTATCGGCAACGCTATCGATCGTTTGGCCTTTGGCTTCGTGACCGATTTTATTGCCACCACCTTCATCGACTTTCCCGTCTTCAATGTGGCCGATATCGGCATTACCTTGGGCGTCGTGCTCGCCCTCTTCGGCTACATGTTCTTGAGCCCTGCGGCCCGCGAGGTCGATGCGACCGCCGAGCTCAACGCCCGTGACGAGGCCCGTGCCAAGCGCAAGGCCCAGCAGCGTGGGGAGCGTGCCCGCAAGATTCGCGAAAGGAATGAGCGCTAATGGCTGACATCCATATCCTTGTTGCCGACGATGCCTCTGGTCAGCGCCTTGACGCCTATCTGGGCTCCAATGACGGCTGCCCTACGCGCTCTGCCTGCGCGCATCTGATTGAGGGCGGTGCCGTATGCGTCAATGGCGAGACCTGCCTGTCCAAAAAGTACGCCGTGCGAGCCGGCGACCGTATTTCGGTCGATCTGCCCGAGCCGCACGACCCGACCGACGTGATTCCCGAGGCCATTCCCCTCGATATCCGCTATGAGGACGACTACCTTATCGTGCTCTCCAAGCAGCGCGGCCTGGTGTGCCATCCTGCGCATGGTCATGAGAGTGGTACGCTCGCGAATGCCCTGGTCTATCACTGCGGTATCGACCATCTGGGCACCGTGCAGGGCGAGGACCGCCCCGGTATTGTGCATCGCCTGGATCGCGATACCTCGGGTCTCATGCTTGCGGCAAAGGACGACGACACCCAGCGCGCGCTCCAAAATCTCATCCGCACGCGTACGCTTGACCGTCGCTATATCACACTTGTTCACGGGCACATCGCCATGGACGAGGGCACCATCAACACCGGCATTGCCCGATCGACGCGCGACCGTGTCAAGATGGCGGTTTCGGACGATCCTTTCGCGCGCCAGGCCATTACGACCTTTAAGGTCCTCGAGCGCTTCGATTCCACGCGATTTGACGACGGCTATACGCTCGTCGAGTGCCACCTGTTTACGGGCCGCACGCATCAGATTCGTGTGCATATGCGCCATATCAACCACGCCTGCGTGGGCGATCCGCTCTACGGTAAGTGCGATGCGCGCGCCGATCAGGGCCTGACCAGGCAGTTCCTCCATTCTTGGCGCGTGGCGTTCGACCATCCCGTGACGGGGGAGCGCATTGAGTGCCGTGACGAGCTTCCGTGGGATCTTGCGGCGGTTCTGGATGATCTGGCCCCGCGCTCGCTCGGTCGCACGTCCGTTGGAGATGAAATCGTTCCGCAGCTCGGTCTTCTCGAAGCCTAGCCAGTATTAGGTGGTTTCTTGAACTCGGTAAGCCTGCGGTAAGATATACGATTGTTTACGTAACGCGTTCCTGGGAGCCTGCATGCTCGCCTTTTTACAAACCAACACGCCCATCGTGATTTTCAACCAGATTGTCGTCACGCTGCTCACGGTCTGCTTTCTGTACCAGGTGGTCTTCTTTGTCATCGGCGCTCTTCGTGGCGAAGTCGCGCCTCCCAAGGCCAAAAATCTCCACCGCTATGCCTTCTTTATCGCAGCGCATAACGAGGAGGCCGTAATTGCCAATCTCGTACGCTCCATCAAGGACCAGGATTATCCGTCCGAGCTCATCGAGGTCTTTGTCGTTGCCGACGCCTGCACCGACAATACCGCGCAGCTCGCGCGCGAGGCCGGTGCCATTGTTTACGAGCGCAATGACCTGGCCCGTAAGGGCAAGAGCTGGGTCATGGACTTTGGTTTCGATCGCATCCTTAACGAGTATCCCGATACGTTTGAGGGCTACTTTATCTTCGATGCCGACAACGTTATCTCCCGCGATTACGTGTCTAAGATGAACGATGCCTTTGACCAGGGCTTCCATGTGGTCACGAGCTATCGCAATTCCAAGAACTTCGGCAGCTCGTGGATCTCGGCAGCTAATGCCACCTGGTATCTGCGCGAGGCCCGCTTCCTCAACAATGCGCGTAATATCTGCAAGACGTCCTGCGCTGTCTCGGGTTCGGGTTACCTTATCTCGGCGAGCGTGATTGAGGGCATGCACGGTTGGCAGTTCCATACGCTGACCGAGGACATCCAGTTCACCACGTTCTGCGCCATTCACGGCATCCGCATCGGTTATGCGCCGGCGGAGTTCTTTGACGAGCAGCCGGTGACGTTTAAGGCGTCCTGGAAACAGCGTATGCGTTGGACTAAGGGCTTTTACCAGGTGTTCTTTGGGTATGGCGGGAAGCTGGTCAAGGGTATTTTCACCAACCCTAAAGGTTCTCGTTTCGCATGCTACGACATGTTGATGACTATCTGCCCTGCTATGTTGCTGACAATCATT
>URMR01000154.1 GCA_900548935.1 uncultured Collinsella sp. | reverse complement strand
AGTCGGTGACAAACACCGGGCGGCCAAAGTGCTTCTCGGTGAGATAGCGCTCATGCTCGGTCTGCAAATCGCAGCCCCAGAACACGGGGTATTCAAACTGCTGGCCGCTCTTTGTGAGGATGTCCACGGCCTCGGTGTAGCTGACCGCTTGGTAGGCGTTGGGATTCTCCTCCAGGCTCTGCACCGCCTCCCGGACGATCCCTGGCAGATCCTCTCTCTCCTGAAAGACCTCCGGGACAGTCAGGCCGTGATCCTGTAGGGTGGCCAGCAGCTCCTCGTCGTCGGTGTCCTCAACATCGGTATCGATCAGTTCGCGCTCTTCGTCCAGATCCTCGGCCTGTTCCTCGAGCGTGGACTGAATGCTGCGGCCGCTCAGGCGCTCGCGGATAAACTGGCGCGACTGCTCGTCGGGGGCAAACTGCTCCAGATCGGGCAGATCGCGGGTGGAGCGCAGGCCGAACTTTTCCAAGAAGGCGTTGGTCGTGCCGTAGATGATGGCCTGACCGCGCTCGGGGTCGCGGCCGAGCTCGCGCACCAGGCCCTTATCCACGAGCGACGCGATGACGCCGTCGGAGTTGACGCCGCGGATGCCCTTGACCACCTCGCGCGTAACGGGCTGGTGGTAGGCGATGACGGCCAGGGTCTCGAGCGCCGCCTGAGACAGTTTTTGCGTGTCCCAGCTCAGCACGTAGGCCTCAACCACATCGTGGTAGGCGGGGTGTGTAAACAGACGCCAGCCGCCGGCGACCTCGCGCAGCTGAAAGCCGCGGTTGGCCTCCTCATACTCCACCTTGAGCTCGGCCAAAAGCGACGCGCACTCGCCCGGGGCGATATCCAGCGCACCTGCCAGCGCGGGTGCGCTCACGGGGTCGCTCGACACCAGCAGCAGCGCCTCGAGGGCGCCTTTGAGGCTGTTTGCCTCCAGCGTGGAAAGGGTTGACATGATTGCGGCTCCTATTCGGTGAGCTCGGGGCCCTCGCCGGGCACGTATGCCTCGGCGCCCTCGACGCGGTTGATTTGAATGGTTCCGAAGATCTCGTCCTGGCTCAGGGTGAGCGAGCCGCGCTTGGCGAGCTCAAGCATGGCCAGGAAGGTGACGACGAGCTGCTCGGTGGTGGCATCGCCGTCCAGTAGCTCGCGGAAGGTGCAAGATTGGTGCGCCATGGTAAAGCGGTCGACCGAGGCCACCGTCAGGTCGAGCGGCACGCGATGCGGCGCCACGTGTTCGGCTTCCAGCAGGAAGGTCTGGCGCTTGCCATCCAGGTCGGCACAGATAACGGCCAGGCCGCGCAGGGTAATGCCGGCCAGGTAGTCGGGCATAAGGCCTAGGAACTCGGGGTCGGGCCCGGCCACGCGCGGATGCATGCGGCTCTCGGCCTGCATGCGCGCGCCAAGGGCTGCCGCCGCGCCCTTAAACTGCTTGTAGGCGATCAGGCGCTGGATCAGGACCTCGCGCAGGGCATCGCCGTCGAGCGCGCTGAGTTCCTCGAGGTCATCGTCGTCCTCGTCCTCGTCGTCTGTCTTGCGCGGGGCTTCCTGGGGCACCAGCGAGGCAGCCTTGATGTCCAAAAGGGTTGCCGCGACCAGCAAAAAGTCGCTCGCCACGTCCAGGTCCAGCGCCTCGATGCGCTCGGCCTCGGCAAGGTATTGTTCGGCCACCTCGCTGATCGAGATGGCGCCGATATCAACTTTTTGGCGGGTTACCAGCTGAAGCAGCAGGTCGAACGGTCCGCTGTAGACCTGCGTCGACACGCGATACGACATCTTCGACCTCCTTTGACGGCGCCTTCGCGGCGCGGTTTGGGTGCATGTTTCTACCGTTTTGCACGGTCGACCTGTAAGTTTACCTTAGATACCGGCGATTGCGAAGTTGAGCAGCCACTCGGCCAGCGGATACACGGTAACGTCGAAATAGCGTCCGATCACATCGATGCCGGTCCACATGGGCAGCAGGTATAGCACCAGGATGAGGATGGGCATGGCGTATTGCTGCAGACGATAGTAGTTGGCGAGCGCCTTGCCCTTGAGGAACGGCACGATGATCGATGAGCCGTCGAGCGGCGGGATCGGGATGAGGTTAAAGAACGCGAGCGACAGGTTGACCACGATAAAGGCGGCGCCAAAGTTCATGATTTGGGACGCCACGGCAAAGGACATGCTGGTGTAGAGATTGCCGTACGCTGCGTGCATGAGGGCGGCTGCGAGACACGCGAGCGCGATGTTCGATGCGGGGCCGGCTGCGCTCACCAGGACTTCGTCCCGCTTTGGGTGCTTGAGGTTGTTGAGGTAGACGGGCACGGGCTTGGCAAAGGCGAACACCGGGCCGCCGGCCGCGAGCATAAGCAGCGGCAGGAGGACGGTGCCAAACGGGTCGATATGGTTGAGCGGGTTGAGCGAAACGCGGCCGCGTGAACGCGCCGTCTTGTCGCCGAGCGCCCAGGCCGCGGCGGCGTGTGCACTCTCGTGGATGACGATGCCCACGATGACGGCGACAGCGCTGGCGAGCAGGTTCATGAGGTAGCTGCTGGACATGGCGCTCTCCTAGCGGACGCGGCGCGAGGCGCGCGTGAGCAGGTAATCGGCCACAAACAGGATGACGGCCACGATGGCGTAATCCAAGCGGAACACACCGCCGAAGGGCGATGTGATGACGCCGTAGCCGGCGATGGCACTCGGCAGTGCGCGAGAAAGCTCAACGACGAAGCCGACGATCTGCAGCTTGGCGGTGAGGCCACTAAAGCACAGCAGCACGGTCATCGCGCTCATAAAGATGCCGCAGATGCGACAGGCGATGGCGATGATGCTCATCGCCACGGCAGCGGCCTTACGAGAGTTCACGCGCGGTCTCCTCTTCGATCTGGGTGGAAAGTTCCAGCCATTCGTCCTCGAGCTTGGGCAGCTCTTGCTTAAGGCCGTTATATTCCCCCAGCGCGGCGTTGAACTTATCCTGATCGGCATAAAGCTCTTCGCTGGCCATCAATTCCATAAGCTCGTCATAGTGGGCGCGCTTCTTGTCCAGCTCTGCCTCGATCTTCTTGAGCTGGTTGCGCACGCCCTTGAGCTTTTTGTTGAGCGCGGCGCGGGCCTGGGCCTCGGCGCGCTTCTGCTCCTTGGTCTTTTTGCCCTCGGCCGGCTTGGGGGCCGTAGCGGGGCTGCTGACCTGAACAGCGTTGGCGGTATTGTTGCTCTTGCTTGCCGCCGGCGCGCTCTCCCCTGCCGCCTCGGCGGCAGCGCGGGCTGCGAGGTCCTCGCGCTTGTAGAGGTAGTAGTCGTAGTCGCCGTCGTAGACCGTGACCTTGCCGTCGCGGATGTCGATGACGCGGTTGGCAACGGCGCGTACCAGGTGCTCGTCGTGGCTGATCAGCACGATGGTACCGGGGAAGTTTTGCAGGGCGTTCTCGAGCATGTCCACCGAGTCGATGTCCAGGTGGTTGGTGGGCTCGTCCAGGCACAGGAGTGCCTCGGGGGCAACGAGCATCTTGGCCAGGGCCAGTCGCGCCTTTTCGCCGCCGGAGAGGACACGTACCTGCTTTTCGATTGCGTCGTTGTCGCTAAACAGGAAGGCGCCCAGCAGGCTACGCTGTTGCGGCACGGTCCACTTGGGTGTGACGGTGTCGATCTCTTGCAGGACAGTGTTGGACTCGGTCATGCCTTCGAGCGCGTGCTGGGCATAGTAGGCGACGCCGACGTTGGTTCCCAGGTCGCGGGTGCCCGTGGTGGGCGGCTCCAGGCCGGCGATGATCTTCATGAGGGTGGACTTGCCGGCGCCGTTAGGACCGACGAGCGCCACGTGCTCGCCGCGGTAGAGCTTGAGGTCGATGTCGCTGTAGATGTGCTTGTTGCCGTAAGACTTGGACACGCCCTCCAGGCCCACGACCATGTCGCCGGAACGCGGCGGGTCGGGGAACTTAAAGTCGATGTGCTTGTGGCCCTCGGGCAGGATGACAAGTTCCTTTTTGATCTGCTCGATCTTGCGGATGCGCTCCTGGGCCTGGGCGGCCTTGGTGGGCTTGTAGCGGAACTTGTCGACGAAGACCTGCATGTGGGCAATATCGCGCTCCTGGGCGGCGCGCTTGGCGCGCATCTGCTCCAGGTTGTCCTCGCGCTGCTTAAGGTAGCTGCTGTAGTTGCCAGTGTAGGTGGTCACGCGACGGTTTTCGAGAGCGGCCACGTGGTCGACGCAGGCGTCCATGAAGGTGCGGTCGTGGCTGACGATGAGCACGGCGCCGTCGTAGTTGGCGATAAAGCCGCGCAGCCACTGGACGCTTTCGAGGTCCAGGTGGTTGGTGGGCTCGTCCAGAAGCAGCAGGTCGGGGTGGCGCAGGAAGAGCTTGGCGAGCGCGATGCGCATTTGCCAGCCGCCCGAGAACTCGGAGCACGGGCGCTCAAAGTCGGTGACCTTAAAGCCAAGGCCGGATAGGATTTTGCGGGCGTTGCTCTCGAGCTCGTAGCCGCCCAGGTGCTCAAAGCGGTCCTGGACCTGGCCGTACTCGTTAAGGAGTGCGTCGACGTCCTTGCCCTGCTCGGAGAGCTCGGTGATCTGGGCCTGCAGCTCGTTGGCGCGCTCGCCCATGCGGCGGATTTCCTTGGCGGCGGCCATGACCTCGGCAAGGATGGTGGTGTCCTTTTGCTCCAGGTTGGTTTCCTGCTCTAGGTAGCCGACCTGGCAGTCCTTTGCGTACTGGACCTGGCCGGCG
>URMR01000153.1 GCA_900548935.1 uncultured Collinsella sp. | reverse complement strand
CGTTGACGTTAAGAATAAGCGTGTTTTCCTTGGCCTTTCCGATGGTGCGGTTGAACTGCTCGAGGTTAAGCCTGATGGCAAGCGTGCCATGGCCGCTTCTGCTTGGGCTGCTGGGCTGCAAGGCGCCGATCTTGCATGGGGTGTTTTGTCATGAGCAAGCTGTCTCCCGCGCGCAAACTTGCGCTCGATGTGCTAATGGAGGCCGATCGCCGCGGCATGTATGCGCGCGACGTGCTGTCCTCTCGCGCATCGGCCAAGGCTATTGACCAGCGCGATTCCGCTTTTGCAGCTCGCTTGGCGCTTGGTGTGGCCGCCACGCAGGGTATTTTGGACGAACTGCTCGATCAGTTTCTCGATAAGCCTAAAAAGGTTGCGCCGCGTGTTCGCATGGCGCTTCGTATCTCGGCCTTCGAGATGCTCTATCTGCATACGCCTGGTCGCGTTGCGGTGAGTCAGGGCGTTGAGCTGGTGCGCAGCGGAGCTAAGTCTGCCGCCGGTTTGGCCAATGCCGTGCTGCATAAGGTCGCGGACAACGTTGAGGACTTTGCCACGGCGTCCGATGTAGATGAGTCTGAGCGACGCCTGGTTCGTCTGTCGCGCCTGATGGGACTGCCGCGTTGGCTGTGCGCTCGCATTATGGCGTCGTTCGATACGCCCGAGGGTGCGCTCAACTTTGCCGGCAATCTGGCACCCGCGCCGCTTGCTTTGCACGAGAACGCCTTTGCGACCAAACCCGATCCGTACCTATCGCAGCTTGTTGCGCCGGTGTTCCCGGGTTGCCATGCTCCAGTCGATGCGCAGGCTACGGTTGCGTCGGGTGTGTTTGAGCGCGCGGCTGCCGTGGCCTCGGACCTTAACGCCCAGCTCATCGCTACCGCGGCAACCCGTCCTGGGCGTTGCCTGGAGATCGGCGCCGGTCGTGGCACCAAGACCTATGTGATGATGTGCCAGGCCAAGCGTGCGGGCTATGAGCGTCAGCATACGACGCTTGATCTTCATGACCGTAAGTGCGACCTGAATCTCGCGCGCCTTCACAAGGCGGGTATTCAGGGCGTTCGTACGGTTTCGGGTGATGCCTGTGAGCTTGATGAGGTGCTCACATCGTTTGATGCCATGCTTGGAGAGCCGGTTAAGTTCGACACGGTCTTTATCGATGCGCCGTGCTCGGGCACCGGCACCATGCGCCGTCATCCCGAGATTCCATGGCGCCTGACCGAGAAAGACGTTACGACTGATCTGCCCAAGCTGCAGCTGATGATGCTCAAGGAAGCAGCCGCGCGCGTTGCCGAGGATGGCGAGCTCATCTATGCGACGTGCTCGGTCTTCGACGAGGAGAACGCGCAGGTCGTGGATGCCTTCCTGGCCTCTCCCGAGGGCGCCAGCTTTACCGTTGCGCCGCTTTCCGAAACCCAGATTCTGCAGCTCCCCGAGTTCGCCCAGGCCAAGAAGCTCGTCTCCGTCCGTCAAAACGACCGAGGCCTCTTCCAAAGCGTCCCCGTAAACGCAGATTCCTACGACGGCCACTTCTGCGCCCGCCTGGTCCGCAAGTAACTACTAAGTTGCGGTGAAATAGGGATTGAATAGTGGCTTCTACCCGCCAAACAGTCCTTATTTCACCGCAACTCATATGAAACCTGGGTAGCTAAAGAAACGCCCCGCGATCGGTATCGGTCGCGGGGCTGCTTGGTTTCTAGTGATTATGCGGGCAGTTGGCGCAACAGCCGCTGGTGGCGTTGGTGCTGGAGCCGCCACTGCGCTGGTCGGTGTTGTAGAAACCGCTGCCGTCGAACTTAATGCCGCTGGCCGAGAACGTCTTGGATGCCGGGGCACCGCAGCTGGGGCATACGACCTCGGGCGTCTCGGACATGGGGTGCTCAACCTCAAACACGTTGCCGCAGCTCGTGCACTTGTAATCGTAGCGCGCCATAATACTTCCTTTTCAGCACAAAGCGGGCAGATCGCTCTGCCCGCAAAAATTCAAACAGCTGTAACTGTACCCTATATCGGGGGTTTTATCACGCTTCGCCCCAGAATCTATGGGTGTTGCGCAGGAGCTTCGCAGTTTTCTCCTCGGCTGCTGCAACGTCGGCCTCCCGAGCCTGCCACGTCCAGTTGCCCGTGGCCACGCCCGGCACGTTCATACGTGCATCGTCGCCCAGCCCCAGTATGTCCTGCAGCGGCATCATCACGAGCGGAGCATCGCTTGCCAGGGCATTGCCCATGAGCTCGTTTGCCAATGCAATGCCGCTCGGCTCGTCGCCGCCCGCAAAGGAGTGCGTGCACCAGCCGGCAAGCGTCGAGGTGTCGTGCGTCGAGGTGTACAGGATCTTGCCCGGTGTGGGATGAATTCCGCAGCGAACGTCGTAGTCGCTAAACTCCAGCACGTCCATGCCGGGGAAACCGCAGGTCGAAGCCATGGCGCGAACGCCAGGCGTCAGATAACCCAGGTCCTCGGCAATAAAGTTGAGAGGACCCAGCTCGTCGTAGGCGGCCTGGAACAGGTCCTTACCCGGGCCTGCGAGCCAGCGGCCGTCGGCACAGGCCTTGCCGGCGGGGATGCTAAAGTAGCTGTGGAAACCCAGGAAGTGGTCCAGGCGCACGCGGTCGTAGAGTGCGAACGCGCGGCGCAGACGGTCGAGCCACCAGCGATAGCCGTTCTCCTTCATGTGATCCCAGCGGAAGGTGGGGTTGCCCCAGACCTGGCCCTCGGGTGCAAAGTTGTCGGGCGGCGCCCCCGAAATCTCAATCGCCTTACCGGTGTCGGACAGCCAGAAGTTATCGGGCTCGCTCCACGCGTCGGCCGAATCGTCCGAGACATACATCGGGATATCGCCGATGACCTCGATGCCCTTCTTGTGCGCATAGTTCATAAGCTCGCACCAGGCTAGGTCAAAGCGATACTGCATGTACGCCTGCAGCTCGGACTCGTCGTGGAAGCGCTTGTCATCGATCAGGTGCTCGTTGTAGCGCGCGACATCCGCCGGCCATTCGTGGCGCGACAGTCCCTCAAAGTGCTTCTTTACCGCCATGTAGACGCAGTACTTCTCGAGCCAGTCGGCGTTGCGATGTTTAAACGCGGTGTAGAGCGGGTCGGCATCCTCGCCGCCGCGGGCCTTCCAGGTGACGAAGTCGGCAGCCAGCTCCTCGTGGCTCTCGGGCAGCAGGTCGATATTGCCTGCAAAGGCCGAAGGGCCGGCATAAGGGGAGCGGAAAAAGTCCGTAGGATTGACGGGCAGGACCTGCCAGTAGCGCATGCCCATGGCGGCCAGGTGATCGATAAAGCGACGCGTGGGCGCACCGATTGTGCCGGGCTTGCCGTCATCGGTCGGCACCGAGGTGATGTGGCACACGACGCCCGCGCCGTGATCGAGCGGCTCCTGCAGGCGCTTCTCGGCATGGTGATAGATGATCGAAGAGCCCAGCGGGTACAGGTCGAGCGTAACCGTGCCGTTATGGATTTCGCACTCGTGGCCGCTGATCACGTCACTTGCACATTCGCCGAGCGCCGGGATCGTCACGCAGTGCGAATTGCGCAGGCTGCGGTTGATGATAACCGTCGCGGCCTCGCCGCCTTTGCCCGTGCGCGTATAGGCGAGTACCTCGTCGTTGAGCGCGAAGGCCTTGATCTCGCCGTCAACCATAAAGGGCAGCGCGCGGCGCACGGCAGACGCATTCTTAACGATGGCTAGCGTATCAAAGTCGTGCAATTGGTCCTTGGTCGGCAGGGTGCGGCGGTTGCCTGGATCGGTGAGGCCCTCCAAGCCGTATTCGTCGCCGTAATAGATCGAGGGCACACCCGGGAAGGTCATCTGCATGAGCGTCGCCAACCAAAAGCGGCTCTTGGCCAGGCCCATGGAATTCTCGTCCAGGCGCCACTTGCTGCGCTCGCTCTCGGGCAGCTGCGACTCGTCGGGGCCACCGCCGAGCACCGAGATAATGCGCGGGCGGTCGTGGCTTGAAAGCAGATTGAGTGCGCAGGACAGGGCCTCGCGCGGGTAGTTCTCGCGCAGCGTCTCGATGTCCTCGGCAGCCTGATAGGCGTTCTTGTAGCCCATCAAAAAACCGATGACCATGTCGCGGAAGGGGTAATCCATAGCGGAGTCCAGCTCGGAGCCCTGCAGGTAGCGGCGCAGATGGCCGTAGCTAATCTTATTGGAGGCGTCCTCCCAGACTTCGCCGAGCAGCAGTGCATCGGGTTTCTCGGCGAGCACGGCCTTTTTGATCTCGGCCAGGAAGTCATCGGAAAGCTCGTCGGCCACGTCCAGACGCCAACCATGGGCACCGGCGCGCAGCCACTTGCGAATCACGCCGTCCTTGCCCAGAAGTTTCTCGCGCACCAACTCGGAGTTTTCGTTGATGGCTGGCATGTTGCCCACGCCCCACCAGCAGTCATACGATCCGTCCTCATGGAAGTAAAACGCATCGCGCCACGGCGAGTCCTCGCTCTGCCATGCACCGACGCCGGGATAGTTGCCGTAGCGGTTAAAGTAGATCGAGTCGTCGCCCGTATGGTTGAAGACGCCGTCCAGGATGATGGAAATGCCGAGCTTCTCAGCCGCCTGACACAGCTCGGTAAAGTCCTGCTCGGTGCCCAGGATCGGGTCGATCTTGGTGTAATCGGCCGTGTCGTAGCGGTGGTTGCTTGCAGCCTCAAAGATGGGGTTGAGGTAGATGGCCGTAAAGCCCAGCTCGGCAATGCGGGGCAGGTCTTC
>URMR01000152.1 GCA_900548935.1 uncultured Collinsella sp. | reverse complement strand
AGCCCTGCCGCTACCCGCGACAGGGCTTTTTCTGTCCTCCTCCAAGTTGCGGTGAAATGGGGACTGAATAGGGGCCGGCGGGCGCAAAACAATCCCTATTCCACCGCAACTCATCCCGAGATAGTCATTGAGGACGTTCTTAAACGACTAGTCGTTGGGGGCAGTCTTGGAGCTTCTGCACGCCCTCCCGTTCGGTTTTTCGCTGGGTGGGTATACTTCCATCCGCAATACAGGCCGGAATAAGGAGGTATCCAAATGCCGGGCAACGGATTGATTCAAAAGGGAGACGCGCACGAGATGACTCATGGGCGTCCTGTCCAGATAACCGAGCATACGACGGTAACCGAGCTGCAGCCCAGCCTGTCCGATGTCGTGTGCGCAAACAAAAAACTGCAGATTGGCTTTATCGTTGCTCTCGTGGTCCTGGCGCTGCTGTCGGGCTTTGTGGCTCGTCCGCATTTCGCCGATACCAAAACTTGGGACTCCACCATCGAGGTCATCGACCAAAAGAAGGGTAACGTACTGGCGCTCACGACCTCGTGCGTGGCGCTGTCTGCGGGCATTACCGCGCTGCCGGGTGATACGGGAACGCCGGTTGCCGAGCAGCTCGCGCAGCTTTCAGGAAACTTGGGTATCGTGCTTGCCGTGCTCTACCTCGAGAAATACCTGCTAACCATTTTGTGGTCGGTTGGCCTGGGCATCTTAATCCCGTTTGCGTTGGTGCTCTTTGCGGTGTCGCTCGGCATTCACGGGCGCTGGAGCACGAGCGCTGTCCTGCGCCGTGTGGCGACGCGCGTGCTAGTGGTTGCCGTGATCGGTATGGCACTCGTGCCCGCGAGCGTATGGGTGTCGCAGAAGGTCGATGAAACGTATCGCGTAAGTATTGAGCAAGCTGAGCAAAAGGCTGCGGACGCGCCCGACACCACGGACAAGTCAGCCGAGACCAGCTCAAAATCGATCAAGAAAAAATCCGAGGCCACGGAGTCCAAAAACGTGCTCGAGCAGTTGACTGATGGGGCATCGAGCCTTGTTACGTCGGTGACCAGCGGCGCCAAGCAGATGACCGACGAGATCGTGCGGCAGGTGACCAATCTGATTGAAGGCGTCATCGTGATGATCGTGACCTCGTGCGTTATCCCGCTGCTGGTGCTCGTGGCGTTCCTATGGCTAGGACACGTGCTGCTGGGGATCGATATTTCCGGCCCGGCGAACTATTTGACGGGCCGCTTTCTGGCTGCTCCGTCCAAGCACGCCAAAAAGGGTGGGCAGTCTGAGTAGGCGGCAAAGCGATTTTTGGAAAACCAACCGTAAGAAGGGCGGCCGAGACACGTTCTTGGCCGCCCTTTTGTTTGTTGAACACACGGTCGCTACGTCCGCGCCCGGCCCAAACGGTCAGCAATCACCTGTGAACGGTATTTGTTCAAAAAAGAACAAAGATAAACAAATAGTTGTTGCAGTTACTGTTCGAATGTGTTCAAATAAACATGAACAGTGAAGAACCGCACATTCAGATGCCCGGACCTGAACGCGATTCAACACTTCCAAACAGAAACTACGCACCAGCGTATCTCTCAAGGAGGATGTCATGAGGGTTGTAATCGCTTCCGATGCCGACGGTATGTCGATGAAGGAGTCCATCAAGGAGATGCTCATCGCCGACGGTCACGAGGTCGTCGACTATTCCGAGACCCCTGCCGCGGACTTTGTCGATTCCGCGACCGCCGTTGCCAAGGACCTGCTGGAGCACAAGGATTCCCAGGGCTTCGCATTCGATAAGTACGGCGTCGGCTCCTATATGGCCGCCGTCAAGATCAAGGGCATGGTCGTCGCCAACATTTCCGACGAGCGTTCCGCTTACATGACCCGCGAGCACAACGGCTCGCGCATGGTCACCATGGGCCCGGGCGTTGTGGGCACCGAGGTCGCCAAGAAGATCGCCCGCGAGTTCCTGCGTGCCCAGTACGCCGGCGGCCGTCACCAGATCCGTGTCGACATGCTCAACAAGATGGCCTAACGAGAGCCACCGAGAACTCGAACTTCTACCTCAACTTGTGAATTCAGACGAAAGGACGTTCTGATGAAGAAGACCATCGCAATCGGTTGCGACCATATCGTTACGGACGAGAAGATCTATCTGGCCGACCGCCTGGAGCAGGCTGGCTACAAGGTGCTCGACTGCGGCACCTACAGCCACACCCGTACGCACTATCCCATCTACGGTAAGGCCGTGGGCGAGGCTGTTGCCAGCGGCAAGGCCGACTTTGGCGTGGCCCTGTGCGGCACCGGCATCGGCATCACCAACGCCGTCAACAAGGTTCCCGGCGCCCGCTGCGCCCTGGTTCGCGACATGACCTCTGCCCTGTATGCCCGTCGCGAGCTCAACGCCAACATCGTGGGCTTTGGCGGCAAGATCACCGGCGAGTTCCTGATGGCCGATATCATGCTTGCCTTCCTGGAGGAGCCCTACGAGAAGACCCCCGAGCACGATGCCCTGATCGCCAAGATCGATGCCTGCAACAAGGCCGACGCCGAGGCTCAGGCCGACCCGCACTTCTTTGACGAGTTCCTCGAGAAGTGGGACCGCGGCGAATACCATGATTAGCGGGTATCCGGCGTAATTAACTAGTCCGTTGACGGCTCGCGTTTCTGTAATGGGGCGCGGGCCGGTTTGCTATCAGCCCAATTGGCCCAGCGGGCTGGACGTGCATTGTTCTTTTGTTTGCGGCGCTGCCTCATTACCTTTCTGCTAAAGGCACGACGTTCACAATGGATCGTGCGAGATGATATGTGAAGGAGAAGATTCCCATGGAGTTTGTTCTTGATAACGGCTCTGTCCGCATTGCGTTGAGCACGGCTGGCGGATCGTTCACTTCTATTGCGGCCAACGGCCGTGAGTACCTGTGGCAGGGCGACCCGGCGGTGTGGTCGGGCCAGGCACCCATTTGTTTCCCGATCTGCGGCGGCCTTCGTGACGGTCGCGCAATGACCATGGGCGGCCGCGAGGTCAAGCTTGCCCGTCACGGCTTTGCTCGCAAACAGGAGTGGAAGCTCGAGGAGCAGGGCGACAACATGGTCGCGCTGAGCCTAAGCTCTGCCGACCATGCCGAGTTGCTCGAGCAGTACCCGTATCCGTTTAAGATCGTTGCTCGTTACACGATCGATGCGGAAAAGGTGGCCGTGTCGTACGAGGTGACCAATGAGGGCACCGAGGACATGCCGTTCTTTGTGGGCGGTCACCCTGGCTTTAAGTGCCCGCTTGACGAGGGCGAGTCCTATGACGACTACGAGCTCCGTTTTGAGCAGCGCGAGGCTGCCGAGCTCTGTACTGCCGTTCCCTCGACGGGCCTGATTGACGTTGAGCATCGCAGCAAGAACCCGATGGTTGGCCATGACCTGCCGCTGACCCACGAACTCTTTGACTTCGCGGAGACCATCTTTGACGTGCTCGAGAGCCGCGTGGTTACGCTGACCAAGAAGACCGAGGACAAGGGCGTGCGCCTGACGTTCCCCGATATGACGTACCTGATTGTGTGGAGCAAGCCCGAGGGCGACTTTGTGGCTGTTGAACCGTGGGGTGGTCTGTCCACCTGCTCCGACGAGGACGATATTCTGGAGCACAAGCGCGGCTGCCTGGTGGCCAAGCCGGGGGAGACCGTTACCCGCGGCTTTGAGATCGAGATCCTTTAACGAGCTATCGTATGTTTGGGGCCGCGCGTGTCGTGCCCCGGAACAGGAGTTCAATATGATTCTGACCGTTACCATGAACCCGTCGATTGATACGCGCTATCAGCTCGACAAGTTGATCATCGACGACGTGAACCGCGTGACGCCCGAAAAGACCGCTGGCGGCAAGGGCCTCAACGTGAGCCGCGTGCTGCTGCAGCTGGGCGACGACGTGCTCGCGACCGGTCTGCTCGGCGGCCACATGGGTGCCTATATGGCCGAGCTCATGGATGCCGATGGCGTCAAGAACGACTTTGTGCCCATCGCCGGTGAGACGCGCATTTGCCTGAATATTCTGCACGAGGGTAATCAGACCGAGCTTTTGGAGAGCGGCCCGCAGATCGCTCCGGCCGAGCTCGAGGCCTTTACGGCCAAGTTTGCCGAACTCGCAGCGAAGGCGGACGTTGTGACGCTTTCGGGCTCGCTGCCGCGTGGCGTCGATGCCGGCTACTATGCCGAGCTCGTCAAGATCGCCGAGGAGGCGGGCGCCAAGGTGCTGCTCGATACCTCGGGTGCATCGCTGGAGGCCGCGCTGGAGTCCGACGCTAAGCCTGAGCTCGTAAAGCCCAACCTGACCGAGATCAACGGCCTGCTGGGTACGTCCTTTACGACCGATGATGTCGATGCCCTGCGCGAGGCGCTTGCCGCCGATGGCCGCTTTGCCGGTATTCCCTGGGTTGTCGTTTCGATGGGCGCTGCCGGTTCGGTGGGCTTCCATAAGGGCCGTGCGTTCCGCGCCAAGACGCCCGCGATTGCGGCTGTGAACGCGACGGGTTCCGGTGACTCGACCATCGCCGGCTTTGCGCATGCCATTGCTGCCGGCGCCGACGACGTCACGGTGCTCAAGACCGCCAATACCTGCGGCAAGCTCAACGCCATGGATCCCAAGACCGGCCACCTGGTCATGGACCGCTGGGACGAGATCTATAACAGTGTTGTCGTGACTGAACTGTAGGGTTACGCGGTTTTACCAAACCGCGTAACGGCTCGACGCTG
>URMR01000151.1 GCA_900548935.1 uncultured Collinsella sp. | reverse complement strand
ATCGTAGCCATAGGTATTGCTGTCGCCAAAGCACAGAACGTTTTTCATCGTAAGCCCTTCCTTTAGTAAAAAGCCGACGGGAGCAGTCTCTCCCGCCGGCTCGACCTATCTGTCGGCACGTACCGATTACAGGTACTTACGCCAATCGTCATCGTCCTCATCGTCCTCGGCGGCAGCCTGGGCTTGCGCGGCGACGCGAGCAGCCGCAGCGCGAGCGGCAACCTGGGCATAGGACTCCTCGTTGCGCTCGGGGAAGTTTGCCAGCACGTGCTCGAACTTGGCAAAATCCTCGTCCCAACGCGTAGAAGGCACGGCAAAGAAGACCTGCTTGACCTTGAAGTCGCCCGATGCGAGCTCCTTGCGGAAGAGCTCGGCCACGGCCTCAGCGTCAAAGCCGCTGTTGTCGCAGCCCCAAGCGCCCAGCACGAGCTTCTCGCGACCCAACTCGTCGCAGATAGCAAGCACAAAGCGGATGCGATCGCGCAGGGCATCCAGCAAGGCATCGTCGCCCACGCGATACTCCTGGCGAGCGCGCTTGGCGTTGGGTGCGGCGGCGACGATTACGTCGGCATATGCATGTACGTGGTTGCGGTCGA
Source organism: uncultured Collinsella sp. (assembly GCA_900548935.1). Classification (GTDB taxonomy): domain Bacteria; phylum Actinomycetota; class Coriobacteriia; order Coriobacteriales; family Coriobacteriaceae; genus Collinsella. The sequence continues at coordinate 4,154 of URMR01000151.1, read as the reverse complement.
AGCGCACCGCAGGCACCACCAGCGCACGGTTTCGGTAAAGCTCGCAGTTGATGTTGCGGCGACGGTTCTCGCCGTACCATTTGCGCTGCTTATCGAGCACGTTGTACAGGTACGAATCGGCACAGAGCGTGGCCTCCTGACCCAGATAGCCCTGGATGTAGCCACCGCCCGGGTTGGTGAACGAGGCAAAGGCGAGCACGGCCATGTCGCAGAACTGCGCGTAGCCTCGGCCGTTATCCAGAATGGCCTGCGTGGCAGAGGCGTCGAGCACGGTGACCTCGGGCAGGACCGGAGCGGGCTTTTCGGCGGCAGGCGCGGACTCGGCCTCCGCGGCCTCCTCTGCGGGTGCAGGCTCGGTCGTAACCTCGATCTCTGCGGATGCAACCTCAGCGGTCTCGACCTCGGCGGCCCCAGACTCCTCGGCAATCTGTTCCTCGGCAGTGTCGGCCGCTTGGGCCTTAGCCTTCATCGCCGCGACAAAACCGGCAGGCATACCATCGAACTCGCGCACGCCGGCAAGCGAACGCTCGATATCCTTGGCGCAGGCCTCGGACACAGTCGCCACATGACGCTCGGCGGCCCCAGCACGGGCCTCGCGCTTGGGATTGGGTCTGCGGTTACGGTTCCTGTTGTCGACGTCTGCCATACGTGGCCACCTTTCCTGTCGCTGCCGCTATCGGCTTTTCCCATCCATGATACCCCGCCGCGTACAAAAAAGACGGCCCCGAAGGACCGCCTTTCGTATCGATTTACACGTGCGCAAGCACCGCTGCAATTTGGCACTAGTCGCGACGACCAAGGATATTCAGAATACGCAGGAACACGTTGATGATGTCCACGAACAGGTTGGATGCCATGAGCACGGCGTTGGGCAGCGTAGGCGGCACCGTCGTGGCAACATAGGTGTCGTAGCCAATAAAGCCGGCAAACACCACGATCACGATCAGGTCGGTGATGGACTGCGAAACGCCCATGAACATCAGCACGATCTCGACCAGAATCGTGGCAAGCAGGATGCCAAAACCAATGCCATACACACGCTGGAAGAACTTGGGGAAGGTCACGCCCAGCACACCAAAGACAAAGGTGATGGCGGCCGTGGCGATAAAGGCGGTGTTAATGGTAGGCAGGTCGTAGTTGGCAAGACCAAACGACGCCGTCAGGCCAAAGGTGCTCGCAAAGACCACGTAGCCCACGAGCGACAGGCCCACGGACTGTTTGCTGGCAGCAGCCGACATCATAACCATGCCGACGATGGTCAAAATAAATGAGCCAAAGACCAGCGGCAAAGCGGCGCCGCTCATCATCATGCGCGCAAACGACATGGTGCTCGTAAAGTAAGCACCGGCGCCCATGGCACAAAAGCCCAAGAAGATCAGGGCAGACATGGCGAGATTGTACGCGCGCGGCGACATCTCCTTGGCGCGGCTTGCGCCGCTCTCGACGGGGCCGTTCTGATAGCCCTGGATATCGTTCATACTTCGTCCTTTCAAAAAGCGCCGCGACGGCGCCGTAGCTGACAAGTTTCCTGCCATTGTACCCGAACGCCACGCGTTCTTACCTGCGACGCTCGCTCTCGAGTGTTCGGTCGAACGCCCACACCCACCAACGCATCAGATGAGTCTGCGAGCCATCCGGTCGCTCGCGTGCCTGCTCTTCCAGATACAGTTCGGTCGCATGTCCGCCAAAACGAACCTTATAAGTCGCCGTACGAATGCCGTGGACCGTCAGGCCAAAACCGGTAGACGAGACAATCTCGTCAATCGTAAAGCAACGACCATCGACCCAGCAGACGGTAACCGGCACGACCTGTCCGCCCGCGAGGATGCGAGCCACGACGTCCACATACTGCTTGTGCACGCGTCGAGTTTTGCCGTCTATCTGTCGATATTCCATGCCCCCTATTATCGAACGCATGTTTGCATATTGTAAAGCGAACAGACTGTGGTTTTGGGATGTTGGGACGCGCGCACGTGTCCTCATGGAGTGCTAACAAAAAGAACACCCGCGGTCAACAGGGCTAATGTTCAATGTTAGTGCCAAAAAATTCACTTCTCCCATCAGAACTCGGTAAAGAAACCCACAGGAGGTGATACGATTTATCATGCTTTTGTAACATGTCTGCAAACTTCGAGAAAGCCCATATATGGACGTAACGTTCTCAGCCTTCCTCGGCCAACTTGTGTCGAACCCAGTCCTTGCCGTCACCGTGTTCCTCGCGCTCGGCGCTATCTTCGTCAACGGATGGACCGACGCGCCCAACGCCATCGCGACCTGTGTCACCACGCGCTGCATGCCCGCCCGCGCCGCCATTCTCATGAGCGCCGCGTTCAACTTTTTGGGCGTGCTCATCATGACGCATTTTAATGCCAGCGTCGCCAACACCATCTCGCATATCGTCGACTTTGGCGGAAACAGCACCATGGCGCTCGCCTGCCTATGCGCGGCGCTATTCTCCATCGTCGTCTACGGTGCCACGGCATCGCGTTTTGGTATCCCCACCTCGCAGAGCCACAGCCTCATCGCCGGCCTGACCGGCGCTGCTATCGCCCTCGGTGGCGCCAGCAGCGTCAACGTCCACGAGTGGATGAAGGTCATCTACGGCCTGGCGCTCTCCATCGGACTGGGCTTTGTCATGGGCTGGGTCCTGTGCAAGCTCGTCTCGATTCTTTTCGCCGCCGCCAACAGGCGACGCGCCAACGTCTTCTTTAAATACGCTCAGATCGCAAGCGCGGCGGCCATGAGCTTTATGCACGGCGCGCAGGATGGACAGAAGTTCATCGGCGTGCTCTTTTTAGGTGTCGCCTTTGCCAGCGGGCAGACGAGCGTCGGCGACGCCGGCATCCCCATCTGGATCATGCTGCTGTGCTCGGCAACCATGGGCATCGGCACCAGCGTGGGCGGCGAGCGCATCATCAAGTCCGTCGGCCAGAGCATGGTCAAGCTCGAAAAGTACCAGGGCTTCTCAGCCGACCTGGCGGGCGCCGCGAACCTGCTACTTGCCACCCTTACCGGCATCCCCGTGTCCTCCACGCACATCAAAACCTGCGCCATCATGGGCGTCGGCGCCGTCAAGCGCCTCTCGGCCATCAACTTCGGCGTGGTCAAGGACATGATGTTCACGTGGTTCTTCACCTTCCCCGCCTGCGGACTCATCAGCTTTGTCATGGCCAAGCTGTTCATGATGTTCATCTAGTCAAACCAAGCGTCCATCCGGACCGTAATACCTCGCCTGCCCGTCTTCGCCTCGAAAGGACCCACCCATGGCAAAGAAACCCGATTCGTTCTACTTTGACAACTACGTCACCTGCGCCGACCTTGCCGTCCAGGCCGCAGAGTTGCTCATCAAGATTTTTGAGAACTTTGATCCCGCGCAGATCCACGACATGCTCGATAAGATGCATGCGATTGAGCATGCGGCAGATAAGAAGCACCATGAGCTCGAAGACGCCCTGCTCACCGCCTTTATCACCCCGCTCGAGCGCGAGGATCTGGATCTGATGAGCTGCGCGCTCGACACCGTGCTCGACCGTATTGAGGGCGTCGTGCAGCGCGTCTACTTCACCAACATTCAGAGCATCCATCCCGACGCCATCGTCATCGCCCACAAGGTGACTGACGCCTGCCGCGCCATGAAAGACCTGATGGTCGAGCTTCCCAACTACCGCAAGTCCAAGACCCTGCGCGAGCTCGTCATCCAGATCAACACCATCGAGTCCGAGGCCGACGAGCTCTACATCAACGCCATGCGCAACCTGCACGTTAACGGCAAGGATCCGCTCGAGGTCATCGCTTGGCGTGACGTCTACGCCTTCCTGGAGTACTGCGCCGACTGCTGCGAGAATGTGGCCGATGTTGTGGATTCGATTGTCATGAAGAACAGTTAATTGGGGGTACGTGTCCCGGCGGCGAAGGGCCGGCACCTGTTTGCTTTCTGCATGGCAGAGTCGTTCGAAAGTAAACAGGTGCCGGCCCTTCGCCTTACGTACCGCCATTGGGAACTTTGGCTGATACTTTGAAAGCGATGGGGCTTTTGTTGACAGGGCCTTGGGGGGGGTTGGGAGCTTTGGGGCCGCCTTAAGCGTTTGGGTGGATGGTGCTTTGGGTACCCTTTGGTTTACTTTGGATTGATTTGCTGACTTTGGAGGGTTTGG
>URMR01000150.1 GCA_900548935.1 uncultured Collinsella sp. | reverse complement strand
TCCGAGATCTCGGCAGAGTCAATATCGCCCACGTTGAGCGACACAATCGCAGAGCGCGTCGGCTGGTCAAAGGCGCCGTAAAGCTTGATCTCCGGGATTTCGCGCACACCGGCAAGAAAGCGATCAGCGAGCGCACGCTCACGCGCCGCAATCGCCTCGACCCCACCCTGGGCCTCGATAAAGTCGAGACCTGCGGAAAGTCCTGCGATGCCGTGACCGTTGAGCGTGCCCGCCTCGAGGCGCGTAGGCCACTCAAGCGGCTGCAGTGCATCGAAGCTGTGCACGCCCGTGCCGCCCATGGCCCAGGGCGCCACATCGACGCCCTCCGCCACGGCCAGGCCGCCGGTCCCCTGCGGACCCATGAGCCCCTTATGGCCGGTAAAGCACACTATGTCGAGGCCCATGGCCTGCATATCGACACGCGCCGTACCGGCAGACTGCGAGGCATCGACGATCGCAAGCGCGCCAACCGCATGGGCCATGGCAGCCACGCGCGCAATGTCGACCGAGTTGCCGGTCACATTGGAGGCGTGCGTCACCACCACGGCGCGCGTGCCCGGCGTGACCAGCTGCTCGAGCTCGTCGTAGTCGAGCACGCCGTTCGCGTCGCAGCCCGCATGCTCAACCGTCACGCCCTGCTCCATCGCCAGGCGGTTGAGCGGACGTAGCACCGAGTTGTGCTCAAGCACCGTCGTGACCACGCGGTCGCCGGGGCGCACCACGCCATTGATGACGGTGTTGAGCGCCGCGGTGGAGTTGGGCGTAAAGCACACATGGTCCGCCCTCGGGCAACCCAAAAGGCGCGCGAGTTTGGCACGGCAGCCGTGAATCGCACGAGCGGCATCGAGCGCACCCGACGTGGCACCGCGTCCGGCATTGCCGAGCGAGCACATCGCCTGCGTCACGGCATCGATGACCGTCTGCGGCTTGTGCATGGTCGTCGCCGCGTTATCCAGATAGATCATCGCACGACCTCCCACATATCAATCACCGTAAAGCCCTCGGTGGGAACGCCCGCCGCGGCGAGTTCGCCGCGCAGCAGTTCCTCATCGGCAGGCAACGCCTTCCATGCCAGACCGCAGCCGGCAGCGACCTCCCCGGGCACGGGAATCGTTCGCCCGGGGAGGCCGCGCTCGATGCACAGGGACTCGCAACCCATGGCGGCCGCCGTGGTGGGAAACGTGATGACAAGCGCCGGGCGCTTCTCCCTCATGGCAACTCCAACCAATACGCTACGGCCGCACGACGCGCACGGCCTGCTCCATCTTCTCCACGATCACGTACATGTTGGTGACCTCGCCCACCGCAAGCTGGTCCTTAATGCCATAGTGGTCCAGGCAGGTGCCACAGGTAAGAATCTCGACGCCCTGCTCGGCCAGGCCCTTCAGGTCATCGAGCACCGGCGAGCCCTCGACAGTGAGCTTGGCGCCGCCGTTGTAGAACAGCATGGTCGCGGGCAGCTCCTCCTGCTGCGTCACGGCAAAGATGAAGGCCTTCATGAGCTTGTGGCCCAGCTCGTCGTCGCCGCGGCCCATACAGTCGGTGTAGACGGAAATGACGAGCTTGCCCTTGCCGGCGCTGGCGTCGCAGAAAGCAGCGCCGTCCTGCTCGGGATCCGCAACGGCCACGGCACCGGCGGTCGAGACGGTCACGTGCCACTCGGCGTCAGAAACCTTCTCGACCGAGGCCGTGCAGCCCTTCTCCTGCGCCATCTTGGAGATGTTCTTGACTGCGGTCTCGTTATCGACCGAGGTCACGACGGCGCCCTCGCCATCGAGCTGCTTCAGGGCTTTGAGCGTCTTGACGACGGGCAGCGGGCAGGCATCGCCCATGGCATTGACTTCAATTTTGGTAGACATAGCAAATTCCTTTCGAATAAATCGTTTTAGAACGGTACATAGCTCAATAAACGTGTCGTTAACGGACAACGCGAACGGCAGGACCGCCCGGCACCGGCTCGCACACGCGGCCGACAACGGCGGCGATACGTCCTTCGGCATGCAGACGGTGCGCGAGCTCATCCACGTCGGCAGCAGGCGCCGCGATGAGCAAACCGCCCGAGGTCTGCGGATCGTACAGCGCATCCAGCATGCCCGGCTCCAGGTCCTCGTCGGCAGCCACGCGCGGGCCAAAGAAGTCCTGGTTGCGGTAGGAGCCCGCAGGGATAATGCCCAGACGCGCCATGTCGAGCACCTGGTCAAAGAGCGGCACCGCCCCCGACGCGAGCTCGATTTGCACGCCCGAGCCCTCGGCCATCTCGCACGCGTGCCCGATCAGACCAAAGCCCGTAATGTCGGTGCAGCCATGAAGTTCGAGCCCCTCGGCCAAACGGATCGGGGCCTCGTTGAGGGTGCGCATCGAGTCAAACATGGCTGCGGCCTCGTCCTGCTCGATGAGCTCGCCCTTAATGGCCGTGGTGATAATGCCCGATCCGATCGCCTTGGTCAGCAGTAACGCATCGCCCACGCGTGCGCCGCTGTTGGCGAGCATGCGGTCGAGCGCGACAAAACCGCTCACGGACAGGCCGTACTTGGGCTCGTCGTCGTTGATGGTGTGGCCGCCCGCGATGGAGCAACCGGCCTCGACGCACTTGTCGGCGCCGCCCGCCAGAATCTGACCGGCAACCTCAACGCCCAGACAGCTCGGGATGCACAGCAAGTTCATGGCATGGCTCGGCCGCCCACCCATGGCGTAGATATCCGACAGCGAGTTGGCCGCGGCGATCTGGCCAAACAGAAACGGGTCGTCGACCATCGGCGGAAAGAAGTCGATGGACTGCACGAGCCCCAGGTTCTCCCCTACGCGAAAGACACTCGCATCGTCGGAGGTATCGAACCCCACGAGCAGGTTATCGTTATGCACATTGGGCAAGTCGCCCAGGACCTGGGCGAGGGCTCCGGGAGCCAGCTTAGCGGCTCAACCGCTCGCGGCAGTCATAGACGTGAGCTTAATCTGATCGTCAGCCATACGAACCCCCTTCCAACAAATCAACGACTTTAAGTATACGCCCCAGGCACGCTTCCCAAGAGACCGCCGACGGCTCGAACGTCGAAGGCGGCGCCGCAAGCGCCTGCGCGATAGCATCTGCCAGTGCGCGCTCAAACAACGGAAGGTCGGCCGCCTCGGGCGTGTCGACATCCGTCATACGCGGCGGCGCCACCCACGTCACGGGAGCGCCGGGAAGCATCGCCTCCATCCAGGGACGAACGCCGGGCAAATCGGTCGCCACAACTTTGCAGCCGCACGCGAGGGCCTCGATCGTCACGAGCGGCAGACCCTCGTAAAACGAAGGCAGCACAAAGACGTCGGAACTGCGGTAGGCACGCACGAGCCCATCGCTATCCAGGCGCCCCGCCAGCGTCACCGGCACATCCGAGGCCGCGGCCAAGCGCTCGATACGCGCGTACTCGGCATCGTCCCCGCGGCCGCCCACAAGTACCAAGCCAGATGGGCGGACGTCATCGTCAATCGGCAATGACACGGCTCGAACCAGCGACTCGACGCCCTTTTTAAAGCAAATTTTACCCACGTACACAAGCGATCCCGGCTGCCTCGCCACGCTTGCGTCGCGGCAGAAGACGCGATGGTCGTAGCCCGTCCCAATCACGTGGATGCGATCGACATCGACGCCGCACACCAGGCCAATCTGCTCAGCCTGCTCAGCATGAAGCGCAAAGACGGCATCGAGCAGACGAACCGCACTTACGATGCGATCGCGCTCGAGCGCATGCGAACGCAGCTGGCGCAGGTCGGTCGAATGGCACACGGCAACAACCGGCACGCCCCGGACGCACTCGCGCGCCAATGCGGTCACCAGATACAGGTGATGGCAGAGCACCAGATCGGGCCGAAACTCAGCCACCGCCCGATCGATTGCTGCAGCAAACGCCCGCTCAAATGCCTTGAGCATCGAAGGTGTCAGGTCACGATAGCGAGTGGAGGGATAGGGCATGACATCGGACATACCGCAGATGGGAAACGGCAGCTCGGGCGACTCGAACGGTACGGCAAACACGGCAGCACGCCGGTCCAGCTCGCCTTGGGTATCACCCGGTGCCGCGCCGCAAAGCACGGCGGCGCGATGCCCCGTCTCGATCTGTTCGCGCACGAGCGCGGCAAGGTAGGTGCCGCTGCCGGTGCTATCTGGTTTTTGTGCCGAGATATTGAGGATGCGCATGTCGCGGTACACCCCTAGGCCAAGGCGGCGGCGCGGACAGCCGCGCCGATGGCGCCGGCAAAGCGAGCCTGGGGCGAGGTGGTCACCGGCGACCCCAGTAGCTCGCCCAACCGCTCCACCACGAAGGCGTTCTCGCACAGGCCACCGGTCAGGTAGTACGGGGCGCCCGCGGCCTGCCCGGCCATGGTCGCCACGCGCGAGACCACGCTGTCGATCACGCCACGCGCAATGTTCTCGCGCGGCTCGCCACGGCCGATCAGGCTGATGACCTCGCTTTCGGCAAACACCGTGCACATGCTGGAAATCTTGGTAGGCTCGCCGGAACGTGCCAGATCGGCCATCTGCTGCTGGGAAATACCTAGGCGGTCGGCCATGATCTCCAAAAAGCGCCCCGTGCCGGCGGCGCACTTGTCGTTCATGGCAAACTTGGCCACTCGGCCACTTTTAAGCTGAATGACCTTGGTGCCCTGACCGCCCACATCAATCACCGTGCCGTGATCGCCAAACAGGCGCACGGCACCGGTACCGTGGCAGGTAATCTCGGTCACGACCTTGTGCGCATAGGGCACGGCGA